>JBFFCR010000001.1:0-45748 GCA_041559855.1 Anaerolineae bacterium
AATCTGATCCGCGAACACCTGGGTGACAGGAGCGCCGCCAACGAGCACTTTGACTTTGTCACGCAGACCGGCTTCTGTCAGAGCCTCGACAGTGGTGGTCATTGCCGGCATGGTCGTGGTCAGCAAAGCGGACATACCTACGATGTCAGCGCCATGCTCGCGAATGGCTTGAACAAACGTGGCTGCAGAGACGTCGGTGCCCAGATCTATGAGTTCAAAGCCTGCACCTTCCATCATCATGCCCACCAGGTTCTTTCCAATGTCGTGCAGATCTCCGGACACTGTGCCGAGGATGACCTTGCCAGATGAACTGATCTCGTCTTCGGCGAGATGGGGTTTGAGAATTACCATGGCGGCTTGCATAGCGCGCGCGGCGATCAGCATTTCGGGCACAAACATCTCGCCCTGTTCGAAAAGCTGACCTACCTCGGCCATCGCTGCGATGCAACCCGAGTTCAGGATGTCGGTAGGAGCGAGGCCTTCCTCCAGCGCAGTTTGAACCAGGTCGGCCGCCCGGCTTGCGTCACCTTCGAAAACTGCTTTATAGATGGACTTGATGCTCATTCTGCTTCCTCCATGGGTATGTGATGGGCGACAGAGGGGAGCGGTTGGGCCATGGTGCGCGCGATCTGCCGGAGCTGCAACCACCACTGATCTCTGGGACGCCTGGCTTCGCTTGCTGAGAGTCGCGGCAGATCCTCCAGACCGGTAAAACTCACGCGTCCGGCCTGCAGGCCAATGGCTGCGGATGCTGGAGCGGGCTTGGTCGCTTCAGCGATCAGGAAGCTGATACTGCTCGCGGCGAGGCGCGTAGCCTGGATGCGGTCGAAAGGAGAGGGATTGCCGCCTTGTTGCATGTGACCGAGTATCGCCTCACGCACATCAAAGAGGTTTCTTCCTTCCTTTTCGAATACAGCGCACATGAATTGTGTGGTGTAGAGGGGATCAGCACGCTCGTTTCGGATCATGAGCCCCAGGCGCTTGCCCAGCTCAAAGCCTTGAGTCAGGTTGTCAACATCAGCTTGGAGATCGACGAGTGAGATGCTTTCCTCGGGTAAATAGACTCTCTCAGCTCCCGTTGCCAGGCCGGCGATCAGGGCCAGGTATCCGCAATCGCCACCCATGACCTGCACAACAAAGCATCGGCGAGAGGCAACTGCCGACTGCTTGATCATGTCGACAGCAGAGATGATGCAATTCAACGCCGTGTCTGCACCAATGCTCAACTGAGAGCCGGGCAGATTGTTGTCGATGGAGGCGGGTAGACAGACGATGGGAATGCTGAAGGTGGGGAACTCGTCGCGCTTGGCGAAGAGTTGATAGGCCGCCTGGTACCCATCCCAACCGCCAATCATGAGCAATCCGTCAACACGGTGTGTCTCGAGTTGCCGGGCGATAGCGTAAAAGTCTCTTCCTTGTGGCACGTGACGGTTGGTTCCCAACTCTGCACCGCCTCGTGAAACCCATCCAGTGACGCCCATCCAGGCCAGCTCCTCGAGCTCGCCTCTTGCGAGTCCCTGGAACCCGTTCCGAATGCCCAGCATTGTGTGGCCCTGATCCATGCCAAGCCGGACTGCTGCACGGACAGCGGTGTTCATGCCAGGCGCGGGTCCTCCACAGTGCAGCACTGCAATGCGCAACTGACGCTGACCGGGAGATGGCGCGTGGGGTTGCGCTCTGATAAGCGTGCGTAGGATGCGGAATGAGTCAGAGAAGCTGCCCCCGCGCATGGCCAAAGCTGTCTCGTAGTCGTGAGCGGCGATCACCTCCGCGACTCTTTGTGTCTCGGTCACACTCTCCATAAGTGGAGAGGAAATGACGTCATGCTGGCGAATGCCGACCAGCAGTGGCTCCTTGGCCGCTCCAGCTGACAGGATCTCCTCAGTGGCGGCGTGACCCAGCACGGTGCTCATGTACCGGTCAAAGGCGCTGGGCGATCCGCCACGCTGCACATGGCCGAGGATTGTGATACGAACGTCCTCTCCTAGCCGTTCTTCGAGCACTTGCCTGACATGGCTGGAGGTTATGGGATTGCCATGGCGGTCCTGCGCGCCTTCTGCGACGATGACCGTGCTGTGGCGGCGGCCACTTGCTCTGCCCGCCTGAAGCCTCTGGCACATCACTGCTTCCCAGTCATCCACATCAGGAGGACTCTCCGGAATCAGCACCCAGTTCGAGCCTGTTGCTAGAGCACTCATCAGCGCGAGATAGCCACAGTGGCGGCCCATTACTTCGATGACAAAGGTTCGATGGTGGCTAGCAGCAGTGGTTGTGATGGCATCCACAGCCTCGATGATCCGGTGCAGGGCCGTGTCAGCGCCGATGGTCATGTCTGTACCAAACATATCATTGTCGATGGAGCCTACCAGCCCGACTATGGTCAGCTGGGGATGGGCATCAACCTCTTGTTGGGTAAGCTTGCCCTCCTGCACTAGCTCGGAGAGTAGTTCAGGCCACTCTTGGCTAAAGATGCTGGCGCCGGTCAGGCTTCCGTCACCGCCGATCACAACCAGGCTATCGATGCCGCGAGACATCAGATTGCTAGCTGCCCGCCGTCTGCCCTCGCGGGTCCTGAACTCGGCGCAGCGAGCGGAACCAATGGCGGTGCCTCCTCGCTGGAGGATGCCCCCAACGGCATCCCAAGTCATCTTGGCGATGCTTTTGCCCCCGTCCACCATGCCCTGATAGCCATCGTGAATGGCGTAAACGTCGGCACCATAGTTCAGGGCCGCGCGAACTACTGCGCGCACAGCGGCATTCATCCCCGGTGCGTCGCCACCGCTTGTGAGCACGCCTAGGCTTCTCGGATTGCTTTCAGCCATGTGTCTTCCTTTGGCGGGTTGGCAGAGTGGCAGGTGCTTGCGGATCAATCTCCCAGTGTGGCGACCAGCACTGCTTTGATGGTATGCAGGCGGTTCTCAGCTTGATCGAAAACGATCGAGTGCTCGGATTCGAATACTTCGTCTGTTACTTCCATGCCGTCGAGCCCAAATTTCCCGTAGATCTCCTCTCCGATCTTGGTTTCGCGATTGTGGAACGAGGGCAGACAATGCATGACCTTGACTGCTGGATTTCCCGTCATTCTGAGCGCGGACATGTTCACCTGGTAGGGTCGCAGCAAGTTGATGCGCTGCTCCCAGACAGAGTCGGGCTCGCCCATCGAGACCCAAACGTCGGTGTGAAGAAAGTCGACGTCTTTGACCCCTTCAGTGACGTCGTCCGTCAGCAGAAGCTTCGCGCCAGTTGTCGCGGCTATGGCTTGGCATCTCTCCACGAGCTCCTCCTCAGGCCAGAGGTTGGGCGGCGCGCAGAGCCTGACGTTCATGCCCAGCTTGCATCCACCAACCATCAGTGAGTTGCCCATGTTGTTGCGCGCATCACCCACGTAGCAGTAGGAGATCTCGGAGAGTGGCTTGGTGGCGTGTTCCTGCATGGTCAGCATGTCAGCCAAGACCTGGGTGGGGTGGAACTCATTGGTCAGGCCGTTCCAAACGGGCACCCCTGCGTACTGGGCCAGCTCCTCGACAATCTCCTGCCCAAAGCCACGATACTCGATGCCATCGAATATGCGGCCCAGGACGCGGGCGGTGTCTTTCATCGATTCCTTGTGGCCAATCTGCGATCCACTTGGCCCGAGATAAGTCACATGAGCGCCCTGGTCGTAGGCGGCTACTTCGAATGCAACTCTTGTGCGGGTGGACGACTTTTCAAAGATGAGGGCGATGTTCTTTCCCGCCAGTCGAGGTTGCTCATAGCCGCTGTACTTGGCTGCCTTGAGTTCAGCTGCTAGTTGGAGCAGGAACCGAATCTCCTCGGGCGTAAAGTCCAGCAACTTGACGAAGCTGCGATTGCGCAGGTTGAAGGCCATAGTACCTCCTGTTCTACCTCCTTGGTGGAGATTGGCGGTTGGCGGACAGCGACTGGCGCTATCTGCGGCCTAGTATACCTCAAGTCTGGTGCGAAGGCAATATGGAGGCTGGGACCGGACAGCTCCGATGCGGGCTGTGGCTGCGGGGTACCATCTTTGCGCTCGCGAGGGGCGCGAGCCCGGGTGTCCAAGAGGTTACGGCTTTGAAGGTCGACGCAGTTTATTGCTGCAACACAAGGCGAGACTAGGACGTTGGCGGCCTATCACCTTGCCTGCCACACCACCTTGATCTGAGTTCCAGCGCCCAGCCGACTCTCGATGGCAAGGTTGGCGCCAATAGCTTGGGCGCGCTCACGGATGATACCCAACCCCAGGCGCTCAGAAGGAATGTGCGCCAGGTCAAAACCACGCCCGTCGTCGCTGATGCAAAGCCTGAGCTGAGGAGAGCTCGGGCGCTGCGCGCCGTTGTCGAGGCAATGTAGCAGCACCTCCACGCGACTTGCCTGGGCGTGTTTGACGACATTGTTCAACGCTTCCTGGGCGATGCGATAGAGCGCCACGTGAACCTCTTGCGGCAACGGGCAGAGATCGTCCACGGCGACCGTGACCGGAATCCCTGTCCGGCCCGCGACAGCCTCTCCAAGCTGGCGCAAGAGGTCGCGGAGGTTGGCCTCAACCAGGGCCGCCGGACGCAACTCGAGGAGCAGGGTGCGCATTTCTGCCAGAGCGCCTCGGCTCAGTTGTCTCAGCTCGGCAAGGAGCTGACGTCCTTCCTCCTGGTCGCTCTCCCATAGGTCGGGGATGGCTTCAGCGATGAGACTCGCCGAGAAGAGGGTCTGGGTGACGGCATCGTGCAACTCGCGGGCCAGGCGTTGGCGCTCCTCCATTACAGCCAATCTTTGGGCCTGTTCGTACAGCCGAGAATTCTCAACGGCAATAGCTGCCTGATTGGCCAATGACTGGAGCACGGTCAGATCGCTCTGATCAAAGGCGTCAAGGTGCTCGCTCTCTACGTTTATGACTCCGATGATCTGGTCTTGAACCTTCATCGGAACTGCAAGCTCGGAGCGCGTTTCCGTGGAAGTCACCTTCACGTAGCGCGGTTCCAGGGCCACATCGGGCACGATGAGCGGTTCGCCCCTGGCTGCTACCCAACCTGTGATGCTACCTTCGTTCAGAGGCAGCGAAAAGCTCTGGAATCCGTCCCCAAGAGCCCGGCTAGCTCTCGTCTTGAAGACCAGGGCCGATGTCTCTACGAGGCCGATCTCGACTAGATAGTAGTTGAATGCCCCTTGAATCAGCCGGGCAACCTGCTCTAGGAGCTCCGCCAAGGTAAGGCTCGACACTACATGGGTACCTACTTCGCTAATCACTCGGAACTGCTCGGCGCGACGCTGCTCTGCATCAAAGAGGCGTGCGTTCTCAATAGCAACGGCCGCCTGATCGGCGAGTGACTGCAGGACAACGACATCGCTTGCGTCAAAGGCATTGAGGTGATTGCTCTGCACATCAAGCACGCCGATAATCCTGTCCTTGACAGCGATGGGCAGCGCCAGTTCCGAGCGTGTCCGACTACCCTCCATTGAGACATAACGTGGCTCCAAGCTCACGTCTGGCACCAGGAGCGGCTCCCGATGAGCTGCCACCCAGCCCGCGATGCCTTCTTTGCCGACCTTGAGTCGCTCCGGGCTGAACCGGAATCCAGGCTGCTTCCAAAGCTCGCCAGCACCCACCTTGTAGACGGCAAAGCCGTCCTCGACCAGGGCGATCGCCACGTGGTCGTAGCCGAAACTGCGCTGAAGGAGCGAGGCAACCTGGTTAAGGACGCTGTCGACGTCTAGTAGTGATGTGATGCGGCGGCCAACCTGTCCGATGACGCGGAATTGCTCTGCACGGCGCTGTTCGGCCTTGAACAGGCGTGCGTTTTCTATGGCAGTCGCTGCCTGGTTGGCGAAGGCCACCAGCAGCTTCAGATCACGGCGGTTGAACTGATCGCGGCCCGCCAGCTTGTCGAGGAGTACCAAGCTGCCGATGACCTGTCCCTTGGTTACCAAAGGCACTCCGGCGGCGTTTTGGATTGCCCTGCCGAGCGTCAACTCCAGTTCGGTCAGGCCTGGTTGGTTTACCCGATCGTCGCTCTTCGGATCGAGACAAATGGCCGGCTGGTTGTGACGGGCAATCCAGCCTGACAACCCACTATGCAGCGGCGTACGGGTGCCGATCACGCTCGCCATGCTACCTACACAGGCCACTGCCTCGTCCTCACTCCGCTCCCAATCCACCAGGTTGAGTATGCCCCCATCTGCCTGGAAAAGCGCCGTCGCTTGCTCGGTGATCAGGTGCAGGAGCTCGTCGAGTTGCAGTGTACTGGCGACAGCGGTCGACGTTTCCTGCAGCGCGGTGATCTGGGCTAGGCGTTTCTGGGTGTCGGCATATAGGCGGGCATTTTCGATAGCCACAGCCACTTGCCCGGCGATAGAGCTCAGCAGCTCCAGTTCCTGCTGGCCCTGGGACACGCAGCTGCACGTCATGACGAATAGAGAGCCCAGGACTCTGCCCCTGGACACGAGCGGGGCGATAGCCAGAGATCGGTAGCCGTGATCTTTCACTGCCATGCGTGTCAAACGTTCGTCAGCGGCGAGATCGGCCACGAGGAGAGGCTCACCTGTCTGTATCACTCGGCCGGAAAAACCCTCCCCCACGGCAAGGTCATCGATGTTGCCCAGTAGCGAGTCCTCGATTCCTCGATGCGCCACTAGTCTAAGCATCCCCTGCTGGTTGGGGCTCTCCGGGCTGGCTTGTTGGAGCAGGTAAACGCCGCCTGCCTCACGCCCCATGACGTCGAGAGTCTTGTCAAGAGCACCATCCAGGATCTGTTCGAGATCCAGGGATGCGCTGACGACTTTGGCAATGGCGTTCAGAGTTGAGAGCTCCTCCGTCCGACTGGCAACCTGGTGCTCCAACGCCCGAGCCCGCTCCTCGACACTGTGCACGCGGAATCGGTAGGCGGCGACCGCAATGGCGACTACGCACAGGGCTGCCAGCCCCCGGAACCACCAGGTTGCCCACACGGGTGGCACCACGGTGATCGACAGGGATGCGCCCGATTCGTTCCACACACCATCGGCGTTAGCCGCCTTGACGCGAAAGACATAGTCGCGCGGCGGCAAGTTGGTGTACGTGACAAAGCGCCGGTCACCGGCAGCGATCCAGTCATTGTCAAAGCCCTCAAGCTTGTAGGCGTACCTGACTCGGCCGGGCATTGCATAGTAGAGCGCGGCAAACTCGAAGGACACGACCTCATCTCGGTAGGACAGCCTGGCCGATTCCGCAACCTCGACAGAGCGCTGCAATACCGAATCGGTTCCCACCTCGACCGGCTGGTTTGCCACGAGTAATCCGGTGATATACACCGGTGGGGCGTACGGATCGTCCCAGATCTGGTCGGGGTAGAAGGCGTTGATGCCGTCGACACCCCCGAAGAACATCTCACCGTCGGGTGCAAGGTAGGCTGCCTGCGAGTTGAATTCGTTGCTCTGCAAACCCTCCAGGTAGGTGTAATTTCTGAAGGTGATGGTCTGCGGGTCGAATCGTGACAAGCCCTGGTTGGTACTCAGCCATAGGTGTACATCGGTTTCTGCCACTCGTTCTGGCAACACTGCATACACCACGTCATTAGGAAGGCCGTCTTGCTCCCGGTAGTGCGTCCATACACCGGTGGCGGGCTCGAGGCGTTGCAGGCCATCGCCGTTAGTGCCACACCACACGATGCCGCTTGGGTCCTCATAGACCCAGAGGATCCGTGCATCACTCAGGCTTTCTGGATTATCTGGGTCGTGGCGGTAGTGGACAAAGGTCTCGGTGGTAGGGTCAAAATGGTCAAGGCCGGTGCCAGTAGCTATCCACAGAGCCCTGTCTCTTCCTGAGAAGATGCCCGAGATGACATTGTCGCCCAAGCTGTTGGTGTTGTCTGGGTTGGGTTCGTATTTGTGCACGACGTTACCAGTGCCTGGGTCAAAGCGTGCCAATCCGATCCTGTGGAGGCCCAACCACAGATCATCTCCCTCACTGGCTGGGACAATAGCAGAGACGAGCCCAATCTGAGGCGCGACCCGAGGCAGGACGAGCGTGAACTCGTAGTTGCTCCAGCCTGCAGGAACCCCTTTGTAGAGGCCCATGCCGGTGCCTACCCAGATCACGCCACCAGGGCCTTCGTGGACGGCGTAGGAGGTGACGTCGGGCAAGTTAGGATCGATCTCGTAGAAGGAGGATGTGCCGCTAATCCTATCCCAGCGATTCAGGCCAGCTCCAGTGGTAATCCACAAAAGCTGTGCATGGCCGGCGGCGTCGATCCCTGCCCTTGGAGCATAGATGCGAAAGACCGAGTCATTGCTTCCTCGCTCTTCCGGCGCGGTACCCACTGCGTGGTAAGGGAACTTTGTCCAAGTAGGATGGTAGAAGCTGATGCCGCCCATGTCGCTGCCCAGCCACATGCCACCCGAGTCATCTTCGTATATCGCGGTGACCGAGTCGCCACTGAGGGTGCGCGGATTGTCCGGATCGTGTGCATAGTGAGTGAAGCATTCCGTCTGCGGATCGTAGAGGTCGATGCCACCCGCGAAGGTGTGGATCCAGATAGTGCCCTGACGGTCTTGGTACATGTGCAACACGGCGTTGTGGCTAAGGCCGCAGCGGTCGTCTGGGTCGGCGGAAATGCGAACGATCTCGCCTGTCTCGGGATCAAGCCGCTCCAGTCCCAGGCGCTCGTAGGTGAGGTCCGGCCTGGCTTCCCCTGAGGCCACCCATAGGTTGCCCTCTTGATCCTCAAGCAGCGCTCGCACCGTGTTGCCGGAGAATGTGTTGGGATCCTCGGCACTGTAGGGATACGCTGTGAAGTGACCAGTTTCGCGATTGAATTGGTGTAAGCCACCGAACGTGGTCCCGATCCAGAGGCGCCCTGCTGTGTCCTCGTAGATCCTGGTGGCGTAGGGACTGCGCAGCGACCCGGGGTTGAGCGGTTCCCCGCCATCCGTGCTCTGGTAGGCATAGCGAACGAAGGATTGGCTATCAGGGTCGTAGCGCACGAGTCCCTCTCCTGTGCCAAACCAGAGGGTGCCGGTGCTATCCTCGTATATGGTGTACACCTTGTTGTCGTGCTCGCTCGCTCTCGCTGGGTCGTCGAGGTCATCGCGGAAATAGACAAGGCGATCTGTTTCTGGGTCATACTGGACTAGGCCAGAACCGTATGTGCCGATCCATAGCCTGCCGACGCTGTCCCCGTAAACAGCACGGATGTTGAGCCCGCCCTGCCTATGGGGATCTTCTATTTTGATCGGATAGCGCTGGAAACGATCCATGGCTGGATCGTACCGGTGGAGGACGGCGTCATCGGTGACGAACCAAAGGTTGTCCTCAGGGTCGCGATAGCAGTGCTGGACCCAGTTCGCGCTGAGGCTATGGGGATCATCGCGATCATGCTCATAGACCCGGAACTGGTACCCATCGTAGCGGTTCAGCCCATCCTGCGTCCCGAACCACATAAAGCCCCGGCTGTCCTGTGCAATGCAGTTGATCGTGCTTTGAGAGAGGCCATCCTCGATAGTGAGCTGCCGGAATTCTATGCGCCGGGCCGCGCCTTTGGGGTCTGCTCCTGTATCGAGTAGGGAGGAGACGCTGTGCCCAGCTAGGACAGCGTCGGGATTCGAGGCCGCTCCGATGCCGCCGGTGATGTTGCCGGAAGTGTCCGATGCGCAGCCTGACATCACGCCCACGACAAGTAGGGAGGCCGTCATCAACCAAGCCAGGCTCTCCTGAACACGCCGGCGCGCTATCAGTCTGCGACCCACCATTCTTCCCTCGATTGTGGACCTGTGGGTCCGATTCCTACGTCTGTCTGTCTTGATCATCCTGTCACAACTTGCTCAAGCTGATGTTGACCCACATATGGTGGTGACCATTATATCACATTGCCGCCGGAAGCGCATTGGCCAGTGGTATAATCTCGTGTAGGCCACCTGGCCGATTTTCTGGCTGGCGGGGATTGGCGGTGTCCAAAGTCCAGCATCTCGATAGCGGTGCTGGCCAGCAAACGCGTCATTATGACTGGGAATAGACACTAGGGATTGTGGTTAGCCCCTAGCGATCGCCCTAGGGGTTGTGGTGTCGCTTGACACTTTTCAGTTCATGCATTATACTTGGATCGAGTCTGCCGTTGGCTGTGCTTCAGCCAGCGTTGCACTGCTCGCTGGACCCTGCATGGGGTGCGTCGATAAGCCGTGGGAAAGGAATAGGAGACAGCCTGGCCTCTGCGTGGGGCTTTCAAACTCAGCACGCCTGACCGGTCGCCTGTGAGGGGTTCCCTTTCGCAGCGGGCGCTCGGTCTGGGGCTCGACTACCAACAGGGATGATGCGTAAACTGCTTAATTGCGTGCTGGTCATCGTACTGGCGCCTCTGGTCTTTGGCTTCATCTATGACGGTGCTGCATACCTCGCTTCGGTGTTCACGCTGGATGCCACCAAGTGGTTTCTGGCAGGCACTGTCTTGTTCTTGCTCGTCTACCTCTTGTTTCTAAACAACAACATCGCGTTCATCGAGGACTTTTTGCACGAGTCGGAGCACGCTGTTGTCTCGTTCATCTTTACGCTCAAGCTTCCCTCACGAATGGAGATCGATCCGGTCAAGGGATCCAAGGTGCTGTTGCCCAAGAGGGGAGGGTGCCTAGTGGACCTGGCTCCCTACTACCTGCCCTTGCTCGCGGTTCCTCTGTTTGCAGTCAAAGCCTTGGTTGACCTTGCGTACTCGCTGTTCAAGGCGGGCCCGTCTCCGTATTTGGATGGGGCCTTTGACATGCTGATAGGCGCAGCATTCGTGTTTCACCTGTTGTGCACGCTCAGGGAGTACAGCACCATCCAGACGGACATAAAGAAGCCGGGATTGATCCCTTCTCTCGTTGCCGTCCTCTTCCTCAACTTTATGTTTCTGTTGCTTTGCGTGACAGTTGTCGTTGGCAGCTACACAGAGCTCCTGGAGTATGCAAAGGCGGCGTTTTGGACGACCGTTGATGCCTATAAAGCCGCGTTCGAGTTCCTGAAGGCGAAGGCGCTGCCAACTATCGGCAAGCTGATCGAGGCCATTGGCGATCGATTTTGCCGGACGTGTACTCCGACTCCCATTCCTTGAGCTCGGGCAGCCGATCCGTTCATGGGTGCATCCCCTGGCCAGCCTCGGCGATACCTGTTCGTGCCCTGGAGCCAAGAAGCCGGCAGGAGACTCTGTTGCGTCAGCGACTATGGCTCGAGTTGGAGGCTTTGGAGTGCACGCTCGCACCAGAGCAGGGCCAGTGCGCTGGGTCCGTCGGTGATTGCGCCCTCGCGTGCCATGCGCATGGCTTCCTCGACCGGTACGAGGCGCAGCTCCATCAGCTCGGTGGGCTCGCGGTGGGTTTCGCCAAGCTCCACACCCATGGCTAGGTAGACATAAGCGATCTCGTTGGAGATGCCATTGGAGGTGTAGAATTGGCCTAGGCAACTCATGTCCGCTGCCGTACCGCCGATCTCCTCCAGCAACTCGCGGCGGGCGAGCGCTTCCGGTGTGAGGTCGGGGGAGAGGCCGCCCGCAGGTACCTCATAGCACCAGTCATCGACGGTGTAGCGGTAGTTCCTGATGAGTGCGATCTGACCATCTGCCGTGACGGGCACAATCCAGACGGCGCCAGGGTGTTCGACGAGAGTGTATGTGAATTCGTGACCCTGTTGCGTACGTAGGCGGTCCTGACGCAGGCTGTACCAGCGGCTCTGCCAAAGGTACTTGCTGTCGAGCGTCTTCCAGGGAGTTGCCATTCAAGAGCCTCAGTAGGAACGTCTCAGCACGCTCATAGTGAGCGCTTGCCCACGGCGCACGGAATCAGTATTTGCGCACTATGGGGCGATAGGATTGGGGAGAGCGACACTGGATGAGCTGAAGCTCCTCGCGTGTCTTGCGGACGGCATCCAGATCAATGGTTGCGACGGCATAGCCTTCAATCTCTTTGTCGATGGAGGCATAGACTTCGCCCCGCGGCCCGATTACCATGCTGTCGCCGAAGAACTGGTAGCTGTACTCCTCTCCAATGCGGTTGGCGGCAGCGACGTAGAGCGCGTTTTCAAGCGCGCGCGCTTGAACATACGTACGCCATTCGGCCATATGCCCCTCGCGTTCCTCGCCCGGGGCATGGCCCCAGTTGGCACATACGCACAGCATCTGTGCTCCGTCGAGGGCGAGACAGCGGGCTGTCTCTGGGAAGGCCAGATCCCAGCCCAAAAGGATGCCGATCGGGCCGAAAGTGGTCTCAAAGACCGGCAGTCGATAGCCCGGGCGGAATGCCAAGCGTTCTTCTCCAGGCAAGTGAAGCTTGCGGTATTCGCCCAGGATCTCCCCGTCGGGACCGATGACGGCAGCAGCGTTGTAGATTGTGCTTTCCACCTTTTCCTTTGTGACCAGACCAAAGACGATGTGCGTCGAATAGTCCGCAGCTCGCTGCGCAAGGAGGTTGACGGCCGGACCGGGCACGCGCTCGGCGACATCTGTGAAGCGAAGCCCAAGTTCATAGCCCGTAGTTGCCAGCTCTGGGAAGACAATCAGATTGACCTTTTGCTCGGAGCATATCTTGTCGACATACTTGCCCATGGCAATTAGGTTATCCTCGACCTTGCCCAACAGGGGATGCATCTGTACTACAGCAATGGTGATCTCTTGCATCGTAAGTCCTCCTCAGAATTGTGGCTGCTGGAAGTATACCGCCAAAGCACCAATTCGTCAACTGGCGCAGACGATAAGAACAAGAGTTCTATAGAGTTCTGTGTGGATTGCTATGCTCCAGGATGCGCCCTTTATGTCTGAACTTGGTGGAAAATCTCAAAAGAGACTAGTTCTATCCCGCACCTGTCGACACACGCACGGACTTCAGGATGGGTGAGGAGCTTTAGCTCGGTCTCTCGTTCCTGTCTGTAGGTGCTGCTGGCCAGAGCCGGCCCAACGTATCCGGGGTGACACATGAGCTCGCTTACGCCGTCAGGTAGGGTGTGCAGCAGGTGCAGGAGGTTGTCCAATGTTAGGGATTCGTGGCCGAAGAATGTGCTGATAAAGTGGTCTGGATGAGCAAGCTGGCGAGCCTCAATCAGGGCGCTGTCTGTCACAATCATGCCCCGTACAAGGTCCTTAGGGAAACCCTCCAGGTAAGGAAGTGTGGAGACTGCCTGCTGGAAGTCAGTTTCGGGTGGGAACGGCATTCGAAGGGGGAGCCCAAGCTCAGCGGCAAGGTCGGCGTATACCTGAAAGAACGGCGGGTACAGGTGGACGAAGTGATGGCAATCTAGGTGGTCGGGCATGCGGCCGGCGCACGTGACAAAGCGTTCGACCTGGGCTCTGAATTCGGCATGAAGGTGGCTAGTCGACGTTTCCTCGGCGCGCGCCCAGAGGTCGTGCTGGCTCAGGAAGAAACCATCACGATCCACCAGGCTCGAAATGGCCTCCGCTGGGAGAATCGGGCGCCAAACTGAGAATACCAGATGCAGCCCCACGCCCAGATCCGTGCAGGCCACCGCCTCTTTGAGTTGAGAGTTGATCGAGGGTTGGCTGATCATCACCGTGGTGCTGGTGACTATGCCGGCTCTGTGGGCGTGGAGGATTCCACGCGAAACCCCTGGCGAGCGCCCGAAATCATCTGCGTTCACGATCAATTTCCTGCTCATTTGCCCCTCGTGATGAACGTCTGGACCTACACAATTCTAGCCTGCGGCGTCCATGGTGTCAAGTTGCGCGGCCGTCGTTAGGCACCACGCTCTGATCGATGTTGTGGCCCCTCGTGCCAGCGGGGAGGCCCGTACCTGGTTTGACATCTCTGCAGACTTACGCTACAATTGCCGCTTGAACCGACATGAATCATATGAGAAGCGTAAGCTCGGGCGATTGGGTGAGGAGAGCCGAACCTGTACTCCTTGCGCTCGACTTGATGAGGAACTACGAGCCATGAAGAGAATGACTGGGGCTGGACTTCGACAGAGCTACCTTGACTTCTTCGCCAGCAAGGATCATGTGATTGTGCCCAGCGCACCGTTGGTGCCCATTGGTGATCCAACGCTGCTGCTCACAAATGCGGGCATGAACCAGTTCAAGAACTACTTTCTGGGACGGGAGGAGCCTACGTACCGGCGCGTTGCTGATGCTCAGAAATGCATGAGGGTCTCGGGCCACCTCAACGACCTGGAGGAGGTTGGGTTCTCTCCGTACCACCACACCTTTTTCGAGATGATGGGCAACTGGTCGTTTGGCGACTACTACAAGAAGGAAGCTATAGCTTGGGCATGGGAGCTGGTCACCCAGGTTTGGGGAATGGAGAAAGAGCGGCTCTGGGCTACAGTCTTTGAGGACGACGAAGGCGATCTGCCAATGGATCAGGAGGCTCGCGGTCACTGGATCGGCGAGACCGCCATCGACGCCGATCACATACTGGCTTTTGGCCGGGAGGACAACTTCTGGTCGATGGGGGCTACGGGACCGTGTGGTCCATGCAGTGAGATCCACTATGACCGCGGGCCCGAGTACTGCAGCAGACCGCACGAGCCGGGGCACGTTTGCAACGTGAACGGGAATTGCGGCAGGTACGTTGAGTTCTGGAACCTGGTATTCATCCAGTACAACCGCGATGAGAATGGAGTACTGACAGAATTGCCCGAGAAACACATCGACACAGGTCTGGGGCTGGATCGGGTCACAGCCCTGTCGCAAGGTGTCCGGGCCAACTATGATACCGACCTCTTTGCTCCGATCATACACCGGGTTCAAGAGATGTTGGGGCATGATGACGAGACTGTGCGTGCGCAGATAGTGCCCTATCGTGTGATTGCAGACCATGGGCGCGCAATCACCTTTCTGGTCGGGGATGGTGTGATTCCGGGGAATGAGGGTCGCAACTATGTACTGCGCATGATCCTGCGTCGCGCGGCTCGTTTCGGGCGAAAGCTCGGGTTCACCGAGCCATTCTTGGGTGAGGTAGCCAAGGTTGTAATCTCGATCTTTGGCGACCACTATGAGGATCTACGCCGTAGGCAGGAATTCATCCTTAACGTAGTCCGCCAGGAGGAGGAGAGATTTCAGCGAACCTTGGACATCGGCCTTGACTTGCTTGACGATATCATGACGGCTCTTGAAGCGGATGGGGAGACAGTGATTGCTGGGGCCGATGCCTTTCGGCTCTATGACACGTTCGGCTTCCCGCTGGACCTGACGCGGGATGTAGCTGCTGAGCACGGCTTTGCTGTGGATGAGGAGGGCTTCCAGTGTGCGCTGGCGGAGCAACGGCAGCGCGGGAGGGACGCACAGCAGTTTGTCAGCCTGGACGCCAAGGAAGTAGAGCACTATGTCCGCCTGTTGGAGGAGCTGAAGGCAAGTGGGCGCCTCGGCCCTGATGGAGTTGAGCACCCGTACGATGAGTACCTTGAGCTGGAGACGGCAGTCGTAGCGATCTTGCGCGACGGGAAGAAGGTGAGCCAGGCGACCGAGGGCGATGAAGTGGAGATCGTGACGGCTGCTACCCCGTTGTACGTAGAAAGCGGCGGTCAGGTCTCAGACGTGGGTCTGCTGGCCCGTTACGAAGAGGGGCAGGATACTCCCCTGTGGGAGGTTGAGGTCAAGGGAATGCGGCAGCCAGTGCCCGGCTTGCTGGTGCACGAGGGGCTGGTGACCCGGGGCAAAGTGCGCTTGGGGGATCCGGTTTGGGCGGTGGTCGATGCAGCTCGCAGGATGGACATAGCCCGCAACCATACGGCAACACATCTCCTGCATAGCGAGTTACGGTACATCCTGGGCGAGCATGTGCAGCAGGCGGGCTCGCTCGTCGCGCCTGACAGATTGCGTTTTGACTTTACACACGGTGCGATGCTAACGCAGGACGAAATTGATGCCGTGGAGCAGTCGGTGAATGATGCCATACTGGCCAACTACGCCTTGCGTGCCGAGTACGCTGGCTACCAGCAGGCGGTCACGCATGGCGCAATGGCCTTGTTTGGTGAAAAGTACGGGGATAAAGTGCGCGTGATCAAGATAGGCGTGCCTGAGGAGCCGTTCAGCCAAGAGCTTTGCGGCGGCACGCACGTGCATCAGACCGGCGAAATCGGCCTGTTCCGTATCGTGTCTGAGGGCAGCGTGGGCGCGGGGGTGCGACGCATTGAGGCTGTGACCGGGCGAGCTGCACAGCATCTGGTCCAGCAACGGCTCGGAGTCCTGGACGCGGCTGCTGCCCACCTGGGTGCACCGGCTGAAGAGGTAGATCGCGCAGTCCTGCGTCTTCTTGGTGACCTGCACAGCCGGCAGAAAGAGATCGGAGATCTGAGGCGCGAGCTTGCGCGGCTAGAGTTCGAGAAGCTGCTCAGCCAGGTGCGAGAGGTGGAAGGGGTGCAGGTGTTGGCTGCGCGCGTGCACGCAGTTGATGTTGAAACCCTCCGCGAGATGACTGATTGGCTGCGCACACAGCTGGGTTCGGCGGTTATTGTCCTAGGGGCAGTCATTGCCGAGAAACCGAGCTTTGTTGCGGCTGTCACGCCAGATCTTGTCGAGAAGGGACTGAAGGCGGGGGCAGTTATAGAGAAGGTCGCGCGCATTGTCGGGGGTGGGGGAGGTGGCAGGCCCACGTTGGCTCAGGCTGGGGGCCGCGATCCTCGCCGTCTTGATGAAGCCTTGGCTGTGGTTCCGGGCGTCATCAAGGACTTGGTGGTTGGCAAGGCAGTGGCTTGAGCGAAACGCGTGGGGGGAGGCTAGGTAAAGCAGTGTGGGACCGCAACAGCTACCATAGAGACCGCCACGCTTCAGAGCCTCCTGCAAGGTATGGCATTGTGGAGCCTGGGACGACGACTCTGCGTCTCTGTGTCGTGGACGTGGAGAACGGGCAGTCCACCATCATGGGGTGGGCAGAGGGGCCTGGATGGGACGGACCTGGCGCAGGAACAGCATCGCTTGTAACGAACTGCGACGAGGCACTAGTTCAGGCGGAGCGAATGGCGCAGTCGTCTGGGACCAGGTGGCTGCTCCCGGATCAGCTTCTGGTGGGTCTGCCTGCTTCGCATCTTCGCGGCAGATCCTGGGCGGTCGTCCAGCAGCGTGCTCAGCCTGGCAGGGCCATTGACGAGGGCGAGCTAGAGGCGTTGCTCGAGCGGACCTTGCGCCTGGCAGTGAATCGACTTCTTAGTGATGAGCCTGGCGGCGGCGAGTGGTTGCTTGTCGATGCAACGCCAGTGGCGCTCACGGTGGATGGACATGGCGTTACCGACCCCATCGGGTTTCGCGGGGAGGAGCTGGGTGCCGTGATCTTTGCCGCTATGACTCGCGCTGAGATCGTCCAGACGTGGGGTGCAGTAGCAGAAGCACTGGAGTTCTCGACGCTCACACTGACCGCCACTCCCTTGGCCTTGGCGGCGAGTCTCCCCGTGGGGAGTGGAGTCTTGATTGATGTCGGTGGGGCGATGACCGAACTAGTCTGGTGTAGCGCCGGGCGGCCTGTGGTGATGGAGGCCCTGGCCGTTGGCGGTGATGCCCTGAGCAGTTCGCTGGCTCGGAAGTGGGGACTGACGGCTAGCGGAGCCGAGCGGCTCAAGCGGGCATACAGCAGTCACGAACTCAGCGTGGATGCAGAAGCTCAGGTTCAGAGTGTGTTGTGGCCGACTCTTCTTGCCTGGCTGGAGGACGCCGAGGCTGCGTTGGCGCGTTTGAGTCATGATGAGCCCTTGCCTCAACAGCTCTTCCTGCTTGGTGGCGGGAGTGCTCTGCCTGAAATGGTTGACGCGGTGCGTTCACTGGCCTGGAGCCAAGAGTTGCGCTTCTCACGTTACCCTGAAGTAAGTTGCTTGCGCCCAGCCGATGTGCCCGGTGTTTTGAACCGCTCGAGCAGGGGCCGCGAGTTGGGCGACGTTCCTGCCCTTGCGCTGGCGTCCTGGGTCGCCCAACAGCAGCATGCAGCTGACCGGCCTGCGCGCATGCTGGCTGAGCTCTGCCAAAGCTAGAGCCCATCATACAGTACGAGAGAGCTGAGACAAGAATGCAACAGGTACTCTATCTGGAAACGGAAGACGATCTCCCGGCAATCCGTGAGTTGCTTGAAGGGGCGCAGGCAAAGCGAGTGGTGCTAGTAGTCCCCAAGGGTTCGCGATTGTTTAGGGAGCCACTCAGCCTGCGGATACTGCGTCGATACGCGAGTGACTTGGCCCTGGATGTGGCCCTCATCACTCGAGACAGCAGGACTCGACAGCTGGCCAAAGAAGAGGGGATTGCTGCTCTATCTTCCATGACGCGGGGACGAAGAGGTCGCTGGAGAAGCGGCTCGCCGAGGCGCTCGTCGGCTGAGCGAGCTGCGGTGGCACGCGTCGATGGACTGCGTTCTGGACGGGGGGACATAGGATATGGCGATGCCGTGATCCTCTGGACCGGGCGCGTTCTGGGCATTTTGCTGTTCGCATTCTTGCTGATCGTGGTTGCCGGGATGGCGATCCTGCTCGTGCCGGAAGCTGAGGTGACGTTGGTGCCATACCGAGAGGTGGTGGAGACGACCTTGGAGGTTACCGCCGATCCGGAGGTAGAGAAACCGAGTCTTGCCTCCTTGACGATCCCTGCACGCATCGTAGAGACAGAGGTTGAGCAGACCGGCGAGGTATCAACGGTCAGCAAACGGGATGCACCGGATGCGCCAGCCACGGGTACCATCACTTTCATAAACCAGACGACTGACCCCCTGCAGATTCTGCCGGGGGCTGTCGTTCGCACTTCGACGGGGACAACGGTGCGTTTCAGGACTGTGACAACGGCCACCCTTGAAGCTCTGGTTGGTGCGCGGGCCGATGCGGAGATCGAGGCTCTCGAGCCGGGACCAGTTGGCAATGTGGGCGATGCCACCATCACAGAGGTGGAAACTTCGGGGCTGCGGGGCAAGGTTCGCGTGATCAACGAGCTCCCAACTCAAGGTGGAGGGGTGAAGCAGGTCGGGGTGGTGACGCGAGCGGACATGGACCGGCTCAAGGCTCAGCTATACCAGCAGCTGCAGCAACGGGCCTATGTAGAACTGCAGAATCAGCTCGGCGAGCAGGAGTTCCTGCCGCCGGAATCGATGACTACCGAAATCATGGCTGAAGTCTATGATCAGTTTCTTGATGCTGAATCGGATGTGCTGCGCCTGCAGATGCGCATTCTAGCGACTGGGACTGCTGTGGATCGGGCCAACGCAAACCTCTTGGCTTATGATGTGGTGAAGGAAAAGATATCGGTCACCTACGAATTGCAGCCGGAGGGTATTACCTACAGCCTGGATGAAGACAACGTGCGGATGCTCGGACGCAGCGTGATCATCGAGGTGACAGCCTCGGCCCCATTGGTCGTGAATGTTGACCCTGGCGAGGTTCGCTCTGCGGTGTCGGGTCTGACGGCTGACGAAGCCGTTGATGTGCTGGTCGAGAGATTCGCATTGGATCAGGATGCGCCCCCGGTCGTGGAAGTGAAGCCCGACTGGGTCGAGCGTTGGGAGTGGCTCGACCGGGTGCCGCTCCTCAAGTTTCGAATCCAGGTCGTGGTGTTGCAGTAGATGAAGTTGCTGGCATTGGATGTTGGGGATCGACGGGTCGGTGTTGCCGTGTCAGACTCCACTGGTCAGATCGCCACGCCATTGACTGTCATCCGCCGTCGATCGAAGGCAGAGGACTTTGGCAAGATTGTGCGCCTGATGCGGGAGCAAGGTGTCGAGGGCCTGGTGATCGGACTTCCGCTGAATGCTGATGGGAGTGCTGGACCGCAGGCTCAGCGCGTGGCGAGTTACGCCGCAGCTCTCACTGATGCACTTGTGCTTGAGCAACTGAGGGTCAATCTGATTCTGTGGGACGAACACGGGTCGACGCAGCGTGCTCAGGCGCTGATGATCGACGCAGGGCAGAGTGCCAAGAAGCGCCGGCAGCGAATTGACGCAGCGGCTGCGGCAGTCATCCTGCAGGACTATCTGGACGAGCAACTGCAGTCTGTTGCCGACGAACCGACAGTATCGGAAGACAGGGCGGTGGGCGGGTGATTAGGTAGAGGAGGTACCTACTTGGAGTCATTACTACTTGATGCCCAGGCATGGGTGAGCGAACATCTTGACATTCTGATCAAGCTCGCAGTACCTGCGTGGATTGGCGCGCTCGTACTAATCCTCCTGGCTGAGGTCCGCTGGTTCCGACGCGTGATCCCGGACTGGCTACGAAACCTGTCGCGCGTAGTGGCGTTGGCAGGCGCCATTGGCGTGGTGACTATGGCGATCCTGTTCGGCGGCGGCCTTGTGGCTAGTTCTCTACAAGCACGAGCCCAGGATGTGGAGGGGCCGAAGCTTGACATCTCGTTTGCCTCACCGAATGCGTTCCTTCTGAGTGCCTACCTTAGCATGCACCAGGCAGAGCTGAACCAGGCAGTCAGCGATGATCCAACGCCGGTGACCTTTGTTGTAGAGCCCGGCGAGACGGCGACCGGTGTTGCAGCGCGATTGGCAGAAGATGGCCTGGTCGTCAACGGCGAGGTCTTTGGACGTTTCATGGCCTATCATGGGCTGGATGTGAGCCTGGAGGCGGGAACGTACACACTACGGCCTAACATGACCATGCACGAGATCGCGGAGGCGTTGCAGCATGGTGGCGCGGATGCAGTGATGGTCACCATTCCCGAGGGCTGGCGGATGGAGCAAGTTGCATGGCTGCTGGAACAGCAAGGAGTGATGCGCGGTGACGATTTTCTGGCCTATGCGCGCACTGCCCTGTACAATTACCCCTGGCTGGCGAGTCGGCCGCTGGACGCCACGCTGGAGGGGTTTCTGTTTCCGGATACATACGAGCTCCCTGCTGAAAGCACACCTGCCAACCTCGTCGATCTGATGTTGGCGACCTTCGACGCACGCGTGGCACCCGAAATTGAGGGCAGGCTTGCCGGCAAGACGATATTTGATCTGAGCCTGAACGACTACCGACCGCTCACGCTGTTTGATGTGATCACACTGGCTTCGATCGTCGAGCGCGAGGCAGTGCTGGATGAGGAGAGGCCCATCATCGCCAGCGTGTACTTTAACCGGTTGGACCCAGCCCACAGGGAACAAGCGGCCTATTACCTCAGCTCTGATCCCACCATCCAGTACATCAAGGGTTTTGATGCGGCGACCGGTAGCTGGTGGAATCCAATGCAACCGGGTGAAGGTCAGACTCTGGAGTCTCCATACAACACATTCAGAGTCCAGGGGTTACCTCCAGGCCCAATCTGTAGCCCCGGACTGGCATCGATATTGGCAGTTCTGAACCCGGCTGACACGAGTTACCTGTACTTCCATGCCATTGGAAACGGCGAGCACGTCTTTGCGTCTACTCTGGAAGAGCACATGAGAAACCAGGAGCAGTATGCGCCATAGTGGGCTCCATGCTGCTGCAGGGGTCGCTGCGAGACGTGCGCTGTGTGCCGCGTGTGTCGCGCTGTGTTGCCTGTTCCTGGTAGTCTCCTGTGGTTTTCCTGGAAGCGTGAAGCCAACGATCAAGTTGGGGCTGTCTGCACCATTCGAGGGGCTCTACCGGGACCTGGGCTATGAGGCCTTGTATTCTGTGCAGTTGGCAGTGCGCGAGCGCAACGCGACGGGCGGTGTAGCCCAGCGTTACCTGGTCGAGCTTGTGGCACTGAATGATGACGGCAAAGCCGAGAAGGCTGAGGAGCAGGCTCGAAAAATGGCGGTTGATCCTGGCGTGTTGGCTGTACTGGGGGGATGGTCGGAGGAAACTGCAGTGGCGGTTGGGGAGTACCAGCTGTTGCGGCTTCCGTTCCTCATGCCTGATGTAGACATAAGCCAAACACACATAGTGCACGTGCCTGATCCTGGCTTCGTGGACATGTACCGGATGCAGTCGGGGGGAGCGGATCCGAGTGCCGCTGCAGCTTGGGCCTATTCAGCAGCCAACTACTTGCTGGATGCCATGGAGTTTGCGACGCTCTCTGACGGGCGCCCTACGCGCTCTGGTGTGCAGGCGGCGATGGAGTCGCGCTATTGGTGAATGCCCTGGCGAAGGCGCGGGGGTGGCCATGAGGATACTGATGTTTTCGTGGGAGTATCCTCCGCACGTAGTCGGTGGGCTTGGCAAGCATGTGGAGGAACTCGTACCACCGTTGGGCGCTTTGCCAAACGTAGAGGTACATCTGGTTACGCCCCGTATGGGTGGGGGAGCGCCTGTGGAGCAGATGGGTCATGTCACGATCCACCGTGTGGAGTCCCCCCAGGTTGAGGCCGACTTTTATACCAGCGCATGGCAGACGAACCTTCGGCTCGAGGAGTATGCTCTTCACTTGTGGAGTGAAGCTGGCCCCTTTGACCTGATCCACGTGCATGATTGGTTGGTTGCGTTTGCTGGGGCAGCCTTCAAGCGGAGTTACAAGACGCCTTTGCTCAGTACGATCCATGCGACTGAGCGTGGGCGCGGCAGAGGTGTTCTGGCAAGCGAGCAAGCCAGGGCGATCCATCACGTGGAGTGGTGGCTCAGCTTCGAGTCGTGGCGTGTCATTGCCTGCAGTGAGTACATGCGCGACGAGATCTTCAGCTACTTCGAATGCCCTCGCGACAAGATAGTGGTCATTCCCAATGGCGTGGATACCGAACCCTTCGACAAGCTGGACGGGCATGATTTCTCGCGCTTTCGTAACATGTATGCCTTGCCCTCAGAGCAGATCGTTTTCTCTGTGGGCCGGGTGGTGTTTGAGAAGGGGCTGCATACCCTTCTCAAGGCAATGCCGGCTGTGTTGGCCCAGGAGCCGTCCGTAAAGATTGTACTCGCGGGCAAGGGGCCCGAGCTGGAGTCATTGCGGGCGCTTGCCTGGAGCTTGGGCGTAGGTGAGAAGGTTCTGTTCACCGGGTTCATTTCCGATGAGGATCGCAACAAGCTTTTCAAGATCGCCGACTGTGCTGTGTTCCCAAGCCTGTATGAGCCCTTTGGGATCGTTGCTCTTGAGGCAATGGCGGCCAAATGCCCGGTGGTGGTCAGTGAGGTTGGTGGGCTGCAGGATGTGGTGCAACACGGCGAGACGGGCATCACGGTAAATGCTGATGATCCAGACTCACTGGCCTGGGGCATTCTTCACACGCTTCAACATCCTGAGTGGGCTGCGAGCCGAGTGAGCAATGCCTACAGGGTAGTGCGAGAGGAGTACAACTGGGAGCGAATTGCACAAAAGACGGCAGATGTCTACTCCCAGATCGTGTCGGAGGCCGCCCTGGTTGAGTGGTAGGATGTCGCTCCTTTGGTTATCAGCGCAAGTTAGCCCACGATTTGGCGCAGGAGGGGAGGAGTGCCGACCTTTTCCTCGCTCCATTCATAGGCAGACAGGAGACGCTGGCGCGCCCCAGCGAGCTTTGCTTCGTCGTTGGCGTGGATGGTGAACAGTGGTTGCCCTGCCACGACGTGGTCGCCTGTCTTTGCCTGAAGGATGATGCCAACAGCGTGATCAATATGATCGCCCTTCTTTGCGCGGCCACCTCCCAAGAGCATTGAGGTCATTCCAACTTCCCGAGCGTTCACACCTGCAACATAGCCAGACCGGGGGGAGGGAATCACTCTCTGGTACCTCGCCGCAGGCAGCAGCTCGGGTTCGTCGACGCTTCTAAGGTCTCCATGCTGCGCCGCTATCCACTCGCGAAACTTGGAGAGCGCCTGGCGGCTGTCTAGCAGGCTTGCCAATCGCGCCTTCAAGTCAGCTGCGTCCTGAGCCTGGCCTGTGAGTTGAAGCATCTGGCTGCCTATGGTTAAACAGTGTTCCTGGAAGTCAGCGGGTCCATTGCCATTGAGGGTATCCAGAGCCTCTCGAAGCTCTAGCGCGTTTCCTACCGCCCGTCCGAGGGGCTGGTTCATGTCGGAAATCACAGCGCGAACCCGGCGCCCCATGCGCTTTCCGATCTCGACCATCAAAGAGGCCAGAGCGTAGGCATCATCCTCCGTGCTCATAAAGGCCCCGTGCCCTACCTTAACATCCAACACAATCCCGGTTGCGCCAGCCGCGATCTTTTTGCTCATGATGGAACTGGCGATGAGGGGCAAGCTGCCCACTGTGGCCGTGACGTCGCGCAAGGCATAGAGCTTGCCATCCGCAGGGGCCAGATCGCCGGACTGGCCCGAAACGACGATTCCGATGGCTGCCAGTTGGCTCCGAAAGTCCTGTTCGGTGAGATCTGAGGAAAAACCAGGGATCGACTCAAGCTTGTCAAGTGTGCCCCCTGTGAATCCCAACCCACGCCCTGACATCTTGCCGACGCAGATGCCTGCTGCTGCTACCAGTGGGGCAACCACGAGTGTCGTTTTGTCACCGACGCCGCCCGTTGAATGCTTGTCCGCTACAAACGGTGCAATGTCTTCGAGGTTGAGCTGTCTGCCTGAGCGTGCCATAGACATTGTGAGGTCAATAGTCTCTTGTCGATCCATCCCGCGCAGGAAGATGGCCATGAGCCAAGCAGCAACCTGGTAGTCTGGGATGGTGCCTTGGGTGCATCCTTGGACAAAGAAGTCGATCTCCTCGGCGCTCAGAGCCATGCCGTCCCGTTTCCGCGTTATGATGTCAACTGCTCGCATGGTAACCTCCTGGCAGCAGTATAGCACAAAGCAGGCAATTGCAAAAGCCACATGGACTATGGTATAATCTGCTGGTGAGCAGGCTACTGACAGATGGAATTCTGCTCGCAAACGGTGAGTTGTCGATTCGGTGTTGACGTGCCCAAGATGCGTGGGCCGGCCTAACAGGGGCGGGCAGTCAACTATCAACAAACTGCCCATGTAAGGGAGAGCGGATGCCTGACCTGGAAGTCATAGGCGGCGGCTTGGCGGGAAGTGAGGCTGCGTGGCAGGCAGCTGAACGGGGGCTAACCGTGGCTCTCTACGAGATGCGGCCGCGGCAGACCACGCCCGCTCATGTTGGCGGCTCTTTGGCTGAGCTGGTCTGCTCAAACTCGCTGGGTTCCAACTTGACCGATCGCGCTCCTGGGTTATTGAAGGAGGAGCTACGCCGCCTGGGCTCGCTGGTGATCGAATGTGCTGATGCGACTGCAGTCCCTGCAGGAGGCGCTCTTGCGGTCGACCGTGAGGCGTTCGCGCAAATGGTGACCGCGCGTATCGCGGGGCACCCCCGCATCACGGTGCATCGACGGGAAGTGACAACCATCCCTCAGCGGATGGCAGTGGTTGTGGCCACAGGTCCCCTTACCTCTCCAGCACTTGCTGGCGGAATCGCCCAGTTGACGGGCTCTTCCTACCTTTACTTCTATGATGCGATGGCGCCCATTGTCGCGGCAGAGTCCATTGATATGTCAGTTGCTTTTCGGGCCAGTCGGTATGGTACTGAAGGGGAGGCAGGTGACTATATCAACTGCCCCATGAGTCAGTCCGAGTATGAGCAGTTTGTTGACGCGCTGCTAAGCGCCAAGACCATTCCTTTGCGTGACTTTGAGTTGGAGGATCCTCGCTTCTTTGAGGCTTGTCTGCCTGTTGAAGTGCTGGCTCGCCGGGGACAGAAAGCGCTGGCGTTTGGTCCCTTGAAGCCGGTCGGCTTGACAGACCCGCGCACGGGTCTGCGGCCCTACGCGGTTGTGCAGCTGCGCCAGGACAACCACTCAGCTACCCTATACAATCTTGTAGGTTTTCAGACCAACCTTGCGTGGGGCGAGCAGGAGCGAGTCTTCCGACTTGTTCCGGGACTCGAGCGCGCAGAGTTCGTGCGTTTCGGACAAATGCATCGAAACACCTTCATCAATGCCCCGGCTTTGCTCTTGCCGACAATGCAGTATCGGGAGAGAGCAGATCTCTTTTTCGCCGGACAGATCACGGGCACGGAGGGTTACGTGGGATCTGTGGCAGGCGGGTTTGTGGCTGGGGCAAATGCTGCTCGGCTGGCAATGGAACTTGCTCCAGTCTCTTTTCCCGAAACCACGATGATCGGAGCCCTTTGTAGCTATGTATCGAGAGCGGAGCCACGCGGATTTCAGCCGATGAAGGCCAACTTTGGCCTGTTACCCCCGCTTGCGCCCCCTGTGCGCAAGAAGCGAGAGCGCTATGCAGCCTATGCCCGGCGCGGCTTGGCTGATCTGGGCCACTTTATCGCTGCGCAATGCCTCTAGCTCCCTCTCGGCCCTCCGCTACGCGCAACGCTACCAAGATTGGGAGCGCGATACTACCGTCTACTTTTCCTGTCGGCGTCTCGAGTGAAAGGGGCACGATTTTCCAGGAGATCGGCGATGTCTTATGTGTTTATGAGAGTACTGGAATCAGCCCCGCACCGGTACGAGGCCGGGATGCGCCTACTGACCTTGGGGCGACTGGCAAAGGTGCGCCAGGATATCGCAGCGCAGGTGAACGCAGGTGACCGGGTCCTTGAAATTGGCTGTGGCACCGGCACTCTTGCCGTGCTGTTGGCGGAGAAGGGCGCTAGCGTGGTGGCTATTGACATCTACCCGGCGATGGTGCGCGCGACTTCGCGGCTTGTGCGCGAGGCTGGTTTGGACGAACTGGTCACGGTGGAAGAGATGGGCGCGGTTGACCTGGACACTGCCTTCGAAGACGCATCCTTCGATGTAGTGGTGAGCGCACTAGTCTTTAGCGAGCTGTCCCAGGATGAGACAGAGTATACACTGCATGAGTGCTGGCGAATTCTGCGCCCCAGTGGCACTCTACTGATCGCTGACGAGGTGTTGCCATCGTCCGTGCTGGGCCGATTCGGAGCGCATCTCTTGAGGGTGCCCTTTGCTGTTGCAGCGTTCGTCCTGACTCAGACCACAACTCACCGAGTCGCTGGGCTGGAGGGGCTGGTCGCCAGGGCTGGTTTCCGAATTGTCAGAGTCGCTGCCTATCTGGCGGGCACGATGAAACTGATCGCTGGGGAGAAGGTAGCATGAGTCGCATTGTCGATTGGCTGATGGCGATGACTCAGACGGTGTTTCGGCTGTTCCCGTTTCCGACACGCACTGGGTTACGTACTATCGGTTCGCCGGATCGTGATGCCCCGGTGCTTGTCACCTGCAATTTCGATCTGACAGTACGCCGTGTGATCAGGGCTCTGCAAGGGCTGGACTGCCATCTGCTGGTTGCTGATAGCCGGGGCATCAATGTCTGGTGTGCAGCGGGCGGCGGCAAGCTTACGGCGCACTCGGTCAGCTCGGTTGTCAAGACAACTCGCATCGCCGAGAAAGTGAATCACCGGACGCTGATCTTACCACAGCTCTCTGCCCCGGGGATCGACATCGCGCGGGTCGAGGAGGAAACAGGTTGGCACTGCAGGTTCGGGCCCACTTATGCACAGGACATCCCGGCCTATTTGGGAGCGAATCTCTGCAAGACAGATGGCATGCGCCGGGTCACGTTCCCGCTGGCTGCACGGCTGGAGATGGCTGTGATGTGGGCGGGTTTGCTGTCCGTTCTAGTCGTGATCCCCGTTGCCATCGTCAATTGGCGCCTGCTGCCTGGTGTCCTGGCGATGATCTGGGGTTTCGCCCTCTTTCTGTTTGCGTTCTTTCGCCAGGTGTTGCGTTTTGCTCCTGGTCCCACCGGTCTGGCCAAGGTTTTGCTCTTGGGTTTGGTCGGGGCAGCAGGCGTGGTAGCTTACGGACTCGTGCCGGGCAATTGGTCAGCGGGTTCGATCGTGGGCTGGTGTCTGGGAATCGTGGGCGTGGCTCTAGTCCTGGGCTTTGATCTGGCAGGTACCAGTCCGCTCCTGGCAGGGGAGACGGTGGCCTACTATGCACGGAGATGGCCACAGGTACTCAAGCTCTGGGCTCTGATCGGCTACGACTTGGAGATGCCATTCACGTTGGCGGTGGATGGGGGGCAGTGCAATGGGTGCGGCGCGTGTGTAGAAGTGTGCCCCAAAGGGGTTTTCGAGCTATGCCGCTCGGGTGCTATGCTCAGGTCTCGGGTCTTGCACCTGAAGGAGTGCGTGCAGTGCACGGCATGTGTCAAGCAATGTCCTGAGCACGCGATTCTGGCCGAGCCTCCGATCAAGACATTCGAAGTGCTAGAGGCTGTGTGAGGCTTTGCGCCGTCAAGCTTGGTTTCGCGCGCGGCGAAATACCCGAGAGGAACTTGTGGGCAAAGAGAGCGAGTATGTAGTCGAGACGAGCAACCTAACTCGAATCTTCAAGACCGCCAAGGCTGTTGACGGCCTCAGCCTTTCGGTGCGCCGTGGCGAGATCATCGGTTTGGTGGGGCCTGACGGGGCGGGCAAGACGACGACCATTCGCATGTTGTGCGCTATCATGGATCCCACTGAAGGCTCGGCCCGTGTGGCAGGACTTGATACGGTCCGCGAGCCAGAGCGGATCAAGCGGCTCATCGGCTACATGGCGCAACGCTTCAACTTGTACGGCGATCTATCGGTGACAGAGAATCTCGATTTCTTTGCGGACGTTTTCCAGGTGCGCGGGCGTGAGCGACGCGAGCGTAAGGAACGGCTGCTTCGGTTTGCTCAACTCACCGAATTCGGAGCGCGACGGGCGGCCCATCTTTCAGGGGGCATGCAGAAGAAGCTGGCGTTAGCGTGTACGCTGATCCACCGGCCTGAGATCATTTTTCTGGATGAGCCCACGACCGGCGTGGACCCGGTCAGTCGCCGCGAGTTCTGGGACATTCTAGGCGAGCTGCACATGGAGGGCATCACGATCCTGGTTAGCACGCCGTATATGGACGAGGCGGAGCGTTGTTCCAGGGTCGCGCTGATGTATCAGGGGCGGATCATAGTCTGCGATGAACCGGAGCGGATCAAAGGCATGGTCGCTGGTGATCTGGTGGAGCTGAGGTCCTCCGATCTACGCCTCGCCGAGCAGATCGTGGCGGGGCTGGAGGGTGTCTTTGAGGTACAGACATACGGCGATCTCTTGCATGTGTTCGTCGATGATCTGCCCTCGCGCCATTCATCGCTGGTGGCTGCCCTGGATGCTGCAGGTGTGCAAGTCATCGATCTACGGCAAACCCGACCGCGAATGGAGGAAGCCTTTGTATCGCTGGTGCGCAGGGAGATTGCGGCTGAGCAATCGGCTGGCGAGAGTGGGTAGGTGACGGTGACTTGAAGGAAGAGAAGAGGAATCTCGAAGAGCATACTAGAGGCCACCAGGTATCGGTGAGTCAGCCTGCCATTCAGGTGTTAGAACTAACCAAGATCTTTGGCAGTTTCACGGCTGTGGATCGGGTGAGCTTCATAGTGAACCGTGGGATGATCTTTGGCTTCCTTGGACCCAACGGCGCGGGAAAGACAACAACCATACGTATGCTGTTGGGATTGCTCAAGCCCACTTCGGGCGCGGCAAGCGTACTGGGCTTTGACATCGTGAGGCAGACCAATGAGATCAAGGGGCGTATCGGCTACATGTCCCAGCAGTTCAGTCTATACGATGATTTGACGGTCGATGAGAATCTGAGCTTCTACGGTCGCACATATGGCGTGCGAAGATGGCGCTTGCAGGAACGGAAGAGATTCGTGCTGGAGACGGCTGGGTTGGTAGGGCGCGAACGAGAGCTGACACGGAACCTGTCAGGTGGATGGAAGCAGCGGCTGGCTTTGGGTACCGCGATCATCCATGAGCCGGAGATGCTATTCCTGGATGAGCCAACTGCTGGGATGGATCCTATCTCCCGCCGGGCCTTCTGGGATCTGCTTTATCATCTGGCCGACGCGGGTACGACCATTCTGGTCACCACCCACTATATGGACGAGGCGGAGCACTGCCAGCGCCTGGCCTTCATCCAGCGTGGGCGCATCGCCGTACAGGGCTCGCCGGCACTCATCAAAGAGACCAAGATGCGCGGGGAAGTGTTGGAGATCGACTGCGGGGAACCGGCCACTGCGGTCCGGCTCCTTCGTGAGATGGGGGTCTTTGAGGAAGTGGCACTGTATGGGGCACTGGTCCATGCGGTGGCCTTGGATGTAAGGGTGCTAAGGTCGGAGATTGCCGCTCAGCTTCAATCTGCGGGTGTGGAAGTGCGGACGATGGATGTCATTGCCCCGTCGCTGGAGGATGTGTTCATTTCGAGCGTGCGCGCACCATCAGGTCACAATGGATCAACGGCCTAGGACTGCGCCGGGGAGACTGATGAAACGACGAATTGTCATTGGGGCGGTGCTACTCGTAGTGGCAGCGATTGTTGTAGGGGGCTGGTGGTACGCAAGCCAAAACCCCTCGGCGTGCTCGTGGATTCGGAGCGAGTTCGAGAAAGCCATCGATGAACTTGGGCTGGGGCCCGAGCAAGAGACTCAGGAGATTGCAGCCTCAGGCTTTATAGAGGCCCAAAAGGTCTCGGTAAGTACTGATGTCGGAGGGCGCATCGTGGCTCTCTACGGCAGCGAGGGAGAGCAAGTAGGTCAGGGCGACGTGCTCGTGGAGTTGGATAGCTCGTTGCTGCTCGCTCAGATAGAGATGGCGGAGGCAGATCTTGAACTGGCAGAAGCCACGCTTGCTTTGGTGCAGGCTGGAGTACGGGATGAGACCCTGGCCCATGCAGAGGCCCAGGTTGCTCAGGCTGAAGCGGCACGAGAAGCGGCCCGAGTCGCGTGGTCGGACGCTCAGGCCATGCTCGCGAATCCCCAGGAACTGGAGCTAGCTATGACAGCTGCCCGGGCACAGGTAAGTGTGCTGAGTTTCCAAGTGCTACAAGCGCAAGCTGTGGCCAACTCAGCACAGGAGGGTCGCAATCTGTCGGATGAGCTTCTCTCGATGCTGGAGAACTCGGCCCCGTTAGTGGCACCTGGTGTGCTGGCCGCCGCGGAGTATGAGCAGGCTTTGGCAACCTACAGGTCATGGGCCGCCTGGACCGGTGTTGATCAAGCTGAAGTGGCTCTTGAAGGGGCCAAACGGTATCTGGAAGAGCTGAATAGACAGAGAGTGGGTCCTCTTGATCTCGAGGCCGAGGCTCATGCGGCTGAGGCTCAATATGAGGTGGCAAATGCAGCTGTTGAACTGGCCGTGGCTCATCTGGAGGGTCTCAAGCTGGGCGCTAGCCCCGAGCAGATTGCGGCTGCTAAAGCGCAGGTTCAAGTGGCTCGCACCGGACTGGCGGCCCTCCAGGTGCAGCTGGCAAAGCTGACGCTGAAAGCACCCATCTCAGGCTTGGTGCTGGAATGCCCAGTGCATACAGGCGAGCTTGCTACGCCTGGAGTGCCGCTTGTGACCCTAGCCGACCTTGACGAGCTTACCCTTACCATCTATGTCGCAGAGGATGAGGTGGGCAGGATCCAGTTGGGCCAGCCGGTCTCGGTTACAGTCGATGCCTACCCCGAACGTGTGTTTTCGGGAGCTGTCACCTGGATCTCTAACCAGGCAGAGTTCACGCCAAAGAACGTGCAGACACAGGAGGAGCGTGTGAGCATGGTGTTTGGCGTGGAGGTTGGGTTGCCAAATCCTGATCATGCACTCAAACCAGGGATGCCGGCTGATGCGATCTTACCCGAGACGGCACGGTAGTCAGAATATCGAGGACTATACATGAAACGTCGTATCATAGTCCTGCCGTTCCTCCTACTGATCGGCGCCGCAGTAGTTGGGGGTTGGTGGTGGGCTCGGGAATCACCTGAGCAGGCCACGCAGTTCCTGATAGCTGGTGGCCTTGAAGCCAACCGTGCGCAAGAGTTCATCGCGCTAATCGGTGGTGAGGCAGAAGCTAGCAAAAGTGACGTCTTGCTTGTCTCCGGATCCCTTGAGGGTGAGGAAGTCTGCATCGTGGCCGAGTTCGGTGGCCTGATCGTGGGCGCTTATGCTGATACAGGGGATGCGGTGGCGTCAGGGCAGGTGCTGGTCAAGATCGACGAAAGCCTACTAAGAGCCCAATTGGCCGAGGCCGAGGCTGGTGTGGAGGTCGCCGAAGCGAATCTGGCTACTGTACGGGCTGGCACCCATCCTGCTGAGATCATGGCCGCACGAGCAAGCCTGCATCAAGCTGTTGCGGAACGAGCCGCTGCCAGGATCGGTTGGGATGACGTTCAAGCGATTCTTGACAACCCCCAGGAGATCGAGGCCCAGCTGATCGAGGCGCAGACTGGTGCAGAGTTGGCGGCGGTGCAGATCGAGCAGGCCGAGGCTGAACTTGCACTGGCCATCGTCGAGCGGGACCAATACCGAGCTCGCGGGACGCTGGAGGAGAAGAAGCTGTATGCCATTTATGACTATCAGGTAGAGGCAGCCCAAGCGGCCTTGGACGGCGCAAAGGAGAACCTTGCAGGGGCAAGGAAGACCGCGGCGGCACTAGAGGCATTGCTGGCGAATCCACTGGCCCTCGTCAGCCAGGTTCACGAAGCGGAAGCCTTGTTCAACATTGCCGCTGCACATGTGGGGGTTGTAGCAGCGAGACTGCACGAATTAAGAGCAGAGGCATCGCCCGAGGCGGTGGCAGTGGCCGAAGCGCAGGTCTCACAGGCTCGAGCATCTGCAGCGCTGCTCCATGCGCAGATCGAGAAGATGACATTGCGTTCGCCGGTCGATGGTGTGGTGACCAGTTGCTCTGTGCATCCTGGTGAAGCGGCTGTCTCTGGAATGACTCTATGCACCGTTGCGGTGCTAGACGAGGTAACCCTTACGATCTATATTTCCGAAGACGAGTTGAATCGCGTGTATTTGGGTCAGCGAGTCGAGGTTCAGGTGGACTCGTTCCCCGACCGGGCATTTTGGGGGACAATCTCCTATATCTCGCAGCAGGCAGAATTCACACCGAGGAACGTCCAGACGCGAGAGGCGAGGGTAAATATAGTGTTTGCAGTAAAGGTTCGCTTACCCAATCGAGAGCATCTCCTGAAGCCAGGGATGCCCGCGGATGCGGTCATTCGCCACTAGAGACCTGCGGGGCGAGAGCCCAGTGAACTTACTCGTCGTCCAGGTATTCCAGCTCGCCAGGATCCTGCAGAGACCCCTTGTGTTCAGTCAGCAGTTCCTTTGCATCGGCCGCATAGCTTTGCGGAACGAGTAGACGTACGCGACCGAGGCCGTCCACCGTGATGCCGTACACCAGGGTCGCCGCGTCGTATTTCAGAAGTACAGGTATGCCAGCTGCCTCAAGCTTGCTCTTGAATATCTGCGCAAGGTCCCAACCCTGGCACGCATGAATGCACACCAGATCATCATCTTTTGTCACAGTCTTGCCCCCTTTTTGCTAGTAACACACATGCCCTCGTTGCCAGAGTCCGACGGCCTAGAGCAGGAAAGAGATCATGGCTGCTGTAATCCGTGCAACGGCTGGGCTGATCATCAAGCCAACGCCGAGGACAACACCACTCAGCAATGCCGCTACCGCCAGGTTGCCCTTCCTCAGCTCCTCGATCTCATCGATCCCTCGGGTCAGGAAGGAGAAGATCAATAGCGCCAGGCCCAGAGCCAGGACGGCAAGAACCAGGCCGAGAGCAATCTGCAAAGCGCCCGTCGCCAATGCCCGTAGATAGACTTCCCGTCCTGCATCCCAGGCCGCCGGATCCACCGCCAACGCAGGGCGGAGGATGATGGCAACTGCGATGAGCGCGGACCCAAGTACAAGCCCGACCGCTACATTCGCTCTGCGCAGCTCTTCCGTCTCATCCAACCCTCGAGTGAACCACTGTAGGAAGTTGAAAGACAGAAATGCAGCTACCGCGCTGAGTATGACCGCAACCACCAGTTGCGCAAGCCCCAACAGCAAAAGTACCATGTCGCCTCCTTGGACCCTGTCCTGTGGCAATAGCTTCCCTCACCAGTATAGCACACCGGAACGAAAATGGCAATGGCAACACACGATGGCTGTTTGCCTCATGTCCGGAAAAGATCTTCGTATAACCATAGCGACTGCGATATCTACTCTGCGACGAACCTCAACGACATAAAGTTATGCGAAGTTTGTTGTTGCTCGGCGGTGCAGCTTGCTCTGTTGACGCCTGTTCCTAGCTTTCCCGGAGTGAGTGCAGACAGTGATCTTTGACGGCAAACGCGTTCGGGGGTATACTGTCGACCATGAGAGTGAGAGGCAAGGGCGTGTATACGATCAAGAGTGGTTCCAATACCTGGACTGCTCGTGTTCTAAAGTGTGTGATGTTGCTAGGCATGTTTTCGCTTCTGGCTTTGCCCGGGCGCATCGATGCACTGATGCTAGCGATGACGCAATCCTCCTCAGCTGCCGACGAGGACCCATGGTTAGACGATACACTCGCTCACATGACAACAGCGGACAAGGTGGGCCAGCTGTTTTTGATTACCTTTCCTGGCAATGACATCGGCGCGGGTTCGGAGATTGCACAGCTTGTGCAAATACTGAGAGTTGGCGGGGTCATCCTCTCTCCGGAGAACGAGAATTTTGGGAACGGCGCTTTTGCTCCATCACAGGTTCTGTCATTGACTTCCGGGCTTCAGCAACTCGCGTTCAGCGAGTCATTTCCAGTCACGTACACCCTTAGTGTACCTATCACAGTGACCGTGCCGGTGGGGGAGACTCCGTCGCCCTCAGACCGTGAGACGATCACGGCAACGACCACCCTGACCTACACCGACGTTATCACACGTCCTCCACAGGGGATTCCATTGCTCACGGCCGTTCTGCAAGAGGGAAACGGGTATCCGTACACATCGTTGCGCGGTGGTTTCACGGACTTGCCCAGCAACATGGCGATTGGCGCGACGTGGAACGACGAGTATGCGCAGGCAATTGGCACGATAGTCGGCCAGGAACTGTGGGCAGTGGGGATCAATGTCCTTCTCGGACCATCGTTGGACGTACTTAGTGAGCCCCGACCAGGTCAGGGCGGCGACCTCGGTATCCGCGTGTTTGGCGGTGATCCCTATTGGGTCGGCCAGATGGGTCAAGCGTACGTCAGAGGTGTGCACCTAGGAAGCGACTGGCACGTGGCGACAGTGGCAAAACATTTGCCGGGATTGGGTGCAAGCGATCGGAGCCTGCAAGACGAAATAGCCACGGTAGACAAGTCTCTTCAGGATCTCAAGCTGATTGAGCTACCGCCGTTCTTTTCTGTGACCCATGGAGATCCGATCACTGATACAACAGATGCGCTGATGACAGCTCATATTCGTTACAGGGGCTTCCAGGGCAGCATCCGATACGTCACACAGCCCATCAGTCTAAATGCACAGGGTCTACAGGAAATCCTGGCCCAACCAGAGCTTGTTCCGTGGCGAGGGGCAGGGGGTGTGCTGGTGAGTGACTCGCTGGGATTGCCTGCAGTGCGACGTCACTACTCGCCAGAGCTGGAGCAGTTCCCGCACAGGCAGATTGCGCTGGACGCTTTCATGGCAGGCAACGATCTACTGACGCTTTCACAGTTCTCGCTTAGTGATTCATGGGAGGATCATCTAGCGAACGTCACCGACACAGTCTTGTTCTTTCAAGCACGGTATGACGAGGACGAGACCTTCCGATCCCGTGTCGACCAGTCAGTGCGACGGATACTGACCCTCAAGCGGCGCATATGCAGAGAGTTTACGTTGGAGGGCTGTACAGGAAGCCTTGATGGTGACAGTGAGACCGGCGCTGCGAATGGCACCGTGGCTCAGATCGCTCAGAACGCTGTGACCCTGCTGTATCCAGCGACTGAGGAGCTTGTTGTCCGTCTACCTCGGCCTCCACGCCAGGATGAGAGTATCCTGATCTTCACTGACAGCAGAGAGGCCCGCGAGTGTGACCGCTGCCTGCCCTTCTATTTGCTAAATCCTATGGCGCTGGAGGACACAATCCTGAAGCTGTATGGCCCCGAGGCCACCGGTCAGGTGGATCCGGAGCGGATCGAGTCACACAGTTTCGCTGAGCTACACGCTTTCTTGCAGTACGGGTCCCCTGACCTGACGGCGATCCTTAGTGAAGCTGATTGGATAGTGTTCGCGATGCTCGACTATTCGCCTGAGGCCTACCCCAGCTCGATGGCGCTGAAAGAGTTCCTGCGAGAGTGGACGATCGGGCAAGCTACGCAGAATTTCATTGTCATGGCGCACGAGGCACCGTACTACCTTGACACCACGGAAGTGAGCAAACTGGGAGCATATTACGGGCTGTACGGCAAGGGCCAAGCCTCTGTTGATTCGGCAGCACGCGTGCTATTTCATGAATACCTGCCCACTGGACTGTCGCCAGTGACTGTGGACGGTGTGGGCTACGATCTTGGCAAGCAGCTCCTGCCAGATCCGGAGCAGATTATCTCAGTGCTCTGGGCGGACCAACCACCCGAGGTGGAAGGGACTCCGCAGGCCGTCAAGTTGGAGCTCGGAGACCCTCTCCGGCTTCGCACAAGTCTCATCCGTGACCGCAATGGGAACGCTGTGCCGGATGGAACACCTGTCACGTTCAACTATGTGTACGTGGACGAAGGACTGGGCGGACAGGTAGAAGCGATGACAGCGGATGGCATTGCTGAGGCAGTGCTCACGTTGGAGCATGCAGGAGTCCTGGAGATCAGAGCTACAAGCGATCCTGCGCAGAACTCACTGCCCTTGCAGGTGATAAACCAAGGCGAAACCACCGAGATCCTAACTCCCACGCCAACACCAACTCCCACTTTCACACCGACTGCAACACCAACGCCCACCTCTACCCCGACTCCGACTCCAACCTTGACGCCCACGGCGACGCCAAGCCCAACCGCAGAACCAGAGATACCTCCTCCCCCCGTGCCAGAGTCGCGCGTTCAGTGGGCAGACCTGATGTGGGCACTGGTAGGCGCAACGGCAGCAGGGGGACTGGTAGCAATAGCAAGCAAAAACGCGCATGTGACGAGTCGCATGGTGAACCCAGCCTCGCGGGCGGCCTTGCTCAGTGGCGCCTGCGGGTTGGCTGGATACATCTACTACGGCCTTGGGCTTCCGGGTAGTACTGTCATTGACGGGCTCGCGCCCGGTCTGCGTGGGCTGGTTGTGGGTTCTGCATGCGGGTTGGTACCGCTGCTCCTGGTCATGCCCTTCATCCGTCTGGGTGACAGAAACAGATGAGATCTTTTACCGCTCCTCTTCTGCTGGGAGAGAGGTGTGCGTAGGCCTGGCAGTTGGTCTTGCCGTCGCTCTAGGTGTGAGACCGAATGATGGCGATGGCGTCCGAGTGTACGCAGGCACGATGGTCGCAGTGGGGGTGGCCGTAGAAGGCGGTAACGGAGGGATCGTGGATGGGCGGACGGTAACCAGGGAAGCGATCAGCAACATGGCGCCGACGATACTCAGCAAGACCCGGTTGGCGCTGACAAATCGCGAGACCGGAGCCTCGGGATCAAAGAGCAGCGAGACGGTACGACTCACGGGGCCTGGGGCCATGAGCGCCGACCGGAACTCGTCAATGCTGACAGGACGGTCGTCGGGATGCATTGCCAGACTCCACAGGACAGCTTGATCGGTCTGAGAGGTCAGGGCTGGGTTCAGGCTGCGGAGGGACCGCAGCGCTTTGGGCTTGAGGAATCGCTGTTTTGCGTCTAGTGGTGGTTGGCCAGTCAACAGGTGATAGAGGGTTGCGCCCAGCGAGTAGATGTCAGAGCGGATGTCCGTGTGACCGGTATCGCCACCATACTGCTCAAGCGGGATATACTGGACTGTACCACGTCCTTGGACAACAGTGATGGTCCGCTGATCGTCAGGGGAGAGGGTCTTTACGAGGCCAAAGTCGACCAGCTTGACTTTGCCCGCAGGTGTGATCTTGATGTTGGAGGGCTTGATATCGCGGTGCAGCACGGGGGGGTCTTGGGTATGCATGTAGTAGAGAGCGTCGCATAACTGGTCTGCCCATGCAAGGACCTGGCGCTCTGCGAGAGGATGTCCTTCGCGCACGGCAGCGGCCAGGATCTCTTTGAGATCCTGGCCCGGCACGAAGTCCATTACCAAGTAATCGCGGTTGTCTTCGGAGAAGTAGTCAGACACTTTGGGCAGGTTGGGATGATCAAGACGCGCCAGGGTACTTGCTTCCTGATAGAACTGCGCGCGGCTTTGTGCGAGTTCGTCTGGAGTGGCATCAAGATCGGGCAAGGCCTCCTTGACTGCACAGAAGCGACCTTGCAGCCGGAGATCCTCAGCGCGATAGGTGGCACCCATGCCGCCGCGACCGACCAGTTCGATGATCTTGTATCGTTCACGCAGGACCGTATCTGGCGTACGCGTTTGCGCCAATGCGCTGGCTCCTTGGCAACTTATTCGACAAGACGGGGCAGGTAGGTCGCCCCGTCTGCGTGCATGCCTAGCTTAGCGTAGAATCAGTATCTTGTCAAGGACAAGACGCTAAACAGGCAGGGGACGCCAGCGAGGCGTTTGAAAGCGTGCAGGCCAACTATCAGGTCTGCGTAGTATTATGGGAGGCAAACTAGTGCTTGCTGAAACGGCCATGTTGCTGGTGATGGAAGGAGCTGAACCTGGCAAGCGCATCTTTCTTGACAAGCCAGTGTTGCTCATCGGGCGAGATGAGGAGAAGTGCGATCTGGTCATTGCGGACCGGCAGGTATCACGGCACCACGCTCTCATATCCCTGGAGAACGATGGCTATGTACTCAAGGACCTCGGCTCGAAGAACGGCACCTTTGTCAACGGCAAGGAAATCGAGGGCCCACATGCCCTACAGGACGCAGATGAAATACAAATTGCCTACTGCTGCAAAATGGCTTTTGTGGGGGCCGATGCAACTGCTCCTGTCATCCTCGAGGATCGGACTCACGGACTGCGTATGGATGTGGAGAGCAAACGAGTGTGGATAGCAGACAAGGAATTGGATCCGCCACTGTCGCTGTCTCAGTATCGGTTGCTCGAACTGCTTTACGACGAACCTGGAAGAGTCTATAGTCGCGACGAGGTGGTACAAGCAGTCTGGCCTGAAGACGATCGGGATGGAATATCCGAACAGGCAATCGACGCAATGGCTAGGAGGCTGAGGGAACGCCTGGCGGAAGTCGATGAAGATGTGCAATACGTGATCACTGTGCGAGGGCACGGTTTCCGGCTGGAAAATGCGATAAAGCAGCCCGTCGGAACCGCCAGATCAACCCCTGACTGAGCCAGCCTGCTCGCGAATCTCGGAAAGGCGTCTGGCAAGCTCCACGCGCCCGCTCCCCGTCAGATCGTTTTCGATCAGCTCCATGAACTCGAGCATCCGATCGTCAATCCTCTCCCGATTCGCCTCAAGCAGGTCTCGGGTACCATCTGGGTACTCGGCAGTCAGTAGGCTATTGATGAACTGGACCTCGGGCGGCTGGCCCTCTTGGATCAGCCTCATCAAGAGATCTCCCAGTTGATTCAGCTTCTGCACCCTTTCGGCATTGCCCTGCTGCTCGGCAGCTTGAAGGTTCTGTGCGACGGCGTCCAGGAAGAGCTCGTCAATCTGCCCGATGTGTGAGCGCACTGACTCCTCAAGATCATCACTATCGAGCACCTGCATCAGGAGTTGATTGGCCTGTTCTCTCGCGCGCTGTATTTCGGCATCCACCTCAGCGGTCAAATCGAGAACGCGCTCGCGCAACGCCCTGAGCCTGCCTGCACGCTCTGTATTGCAGGCCTCTTCTTCTGCCTCGATACGCTCGGTCAGTTGCTGGTAAAAGACATAGTCAATGACAGGGCGAGCAAAGGCAACCATGGTGTCAACCTTGATCTCCTCACCCGCCTCGGTAGCCTCGATTAGCTTCTCCAATAGCCCCTCACGGGAGGTTTCCGCCCCAAGTTCCCGGATGGCATCTTCACGGACTGCGACCTCACGACCAGTCGCAGTCCACTCGAGCAGTTGCCCTCGTAACTCAAGAAGTTGCCGCACAGCCTCCTCCTGTGCGTTTGCCTGGGCGCGATCGATGTTGAGTGTGAGGAGCTCGAAGAACTCGTAGTCGAGCTGATCGCCGCTATCCTGTACGATTGCGCGACGCGAATCCTCTGACTGCGCACGCAAGAGGCGATCGAGGAGGTCAACCTTGGCCATTTGGGCTTCCAGCATCTCCGGCGTGATTCCATCCGCCTGGAGAACGGCCTCGACCATCCCCTCGAAACGGAGAAAGCTCTGAGGACGGAGCAGGTAGCCCCTGCGCCCCTCAGGAGGGAGTGAGGACATCACACGATTGGTGAGATCGCCAATGATGCGCTGCTGCTCCACATCAGGCAACCCCAATTCAGCAGGCACAAAGGTGAAAAGCAACTCCTTGTGTGGATCGTGGTACACTAGAGGAAGGCTCAGCATACCAGCATGACCGCACTGAGGACAGACAGCGACATTAAGCCTTCCCGCAAGGAACATGGCCTTGGCTTCAGGAACTTGGCCGACATCGATAATCGACAGCACGGGACTCACAAAGCGGTTGCTACAGCTTGGGCAGGTGACAGGGACTGTCTGATACGCAGGCGTATTCAAGGTGCGGGTCCTTTCAGGTGATTCTTGCAGAGGTTCGGAGGGCGCGCGACACCAGATTCCATGCATTCGAGACTAGTGCCGTCTCCGCTTCATCAGGCGTGAGACCAGCGCCCAAGGCCACGAGTCGGGCAAGGGCCTGGTCCAGAAAGTCTGCGGGGGTGTGCGCATCGGTATTTACTACGAGTCTTACACCCACAGCTCGGGCAACCCGAGCAACATGGCCGTTGGTGATGTTGTGCCCCCCGCGCGCCGTCAGTTCTAGTGTTATGCCGTTCGCGGCAGCGAGACTAGCCTCTTCCTCGGTGATGAAGCCAGGGTGGGCCAGAACGTCTACATCCAGGCACTCAACGGCGGCCCTGTTGGTTCCGGGCGCCACGGGCTCTACCGGCGATTCGCCATGCACAACGACCAGGCAGGCCCCAAGTGCACGAGCGCGCCGCGCCAACTCAGGGATCTGATCAGGAGGCACATGCGTGAGCTCGACGCCGGGGATGAGGGTCACGCTGAATCCGAGAGCATCTTTGCGAGAAAAGCGCGTGAGTTTCGCAATCAGACTGTCCAGATTGGAACCATCGGCGTGGTCCGTGATGGCCAGTGCCCCATATCCGAGCACTTCCACGCGGCGCAGCATTTCGCTGGGCAGTAGGGCACCATCACTGAAGAATGAATGAGTGTGCAGATCTACACGCTTTTCCTTGTCCATGGCGCGGCAAGTTTAGGCCAGAAGATCCGATCTGTCAAGTTGCAGTAAGGACCAGGTAGCCCATGAGGAGAGGATGCCACGGCCAGGGCGAGACCTTTGCGCACGGGTCCTACCCTGGCACCGTCGACCCAATGAACGCTGCGAGGTCGCCCTTGAGCGCGGCGAGGGATCCTTCATGTATGTACATCATGTGGCCCGCTTCATAGTGCTTCATTGATACGTTTTCCCGCAAGCTCTTGTCCAGTTGCATATGATCGAAAGTGTAGCGAGTGGCAAGATACGGAGTGGCCAGATCGTAGTAGCCGTTGGCTACAAAGACACGGAGGAACGGGTTCTTGGACATGGCTTGGCGAAGCGTCTCCGCCACATTGACGTACTGGTTCTGATGCTCCCCATAGCTCCACGGGCGGACCCTGTCTGTGAGGATCTCGTAGGGCAGGTCACTCTCGAAGCCTAGTTCTACACGTACGTAGTCGTTCAGGGTAGCTGTGTACGCACCCTGGATGGTGGCATAACTGGGATCGTATTCGTAATGCTCCCCTGCAGCATCGCGGTCGACGCCTGTGAATCGGGTGTCAAGGCGTCCGACCGTTCGACGCTTATCACGTAGAAGCTCTTTGACGAATCTGCCAATCCTGATCCTGAGATTTGTCCGCTCCACATACTCTCGGGACAGCCCGGTGTAATGCGCAATCCTGTCGGCGATCTTTTCACGTTCGTCATCGGGGAGCGAGTCTCCCTGCATCATGGCCAACGCATAGTCACCCAGTGCAAAGGCCTCCGCCTCTGCCAAGCACGCGAACAGGTCTCTCTGCTGCAGGTCTTCCGCAAGTTTGCGATGGTACCAAGCAGTTGCCGTATAGGTCGGTAGGAAGAGGATGTGTGGCAGATCATTGCCAGGGGTGAAGCTGATTGTCTGGAAATCGAGGACCGTCGATATCAGCATGATGCCATTTAGGTACAGGCCATGTCGATCCTGAAGGTAGCCGGATAACCCGGCCGCCCGCGTCGTCCCGTAGCTCTCGCCGATTAAGAACTTGGGAGATGACCAGCGTTGAAAGCGTGTTGCATACAGTCGGACGAAATCGCCTACAGCTTCTATGTCTCTCTTAAAGTCGTGGAATCGAGATGCCTTCTCGCCCTCGACGGCTCGGCTGTATCCCGTGCTGACGGGGTCTATGAACACCAGGTCGGTGACATCCAAGAGGGAGTGGAGATTGTCCTCCAGCCTGTAGGGCGGAGGCAGAGGCTGATCGCTTGTGTCAGTCACTCGCACGCGACGAGGTCCAAGAAGACCCAGGTGCAACCAGACGGAAGACGATCCCGGACCCCCGTTGAAAGAAAACGTGATCGGGCGGTTACTCACAGACGCCGGCTCCTCCGCATCCGCGTCGTAGGTTTTTGTGTAGGATACGAAAAAGATGGAGGCTTGGGGCTTCTCACCCTCTGTTGTCTTATCCTCCGACTCAGCTTCCTCTGTCAGGACCATCGTGCCGGCCCGAGCCACATAGTTGATGCGTTGGCCACCGATTTCGACAGTGTGTCGCGTCTCTGACAACTGATCTGTCGGTGCGGCGCCGGTGGTCTCCTTTTTGGATTCGTTTTCCTGTGCCATCACGCCCTCCCCGTTCTATGTCAGGTTCTACCGATCTTGGCAGAGCAACAGAGAAGCGGACTTGTCGCGCTCGCTAGGATCTGTACGGCCCTATACACGCAACGTCACGCTGTGGGTACCGCCGGGAGGGTGAAGTAGAACTCGCAGCCCTCACCCGGATGTCCACTGCTCTCAACGCCAACCTGCCCCCCTAATCGCTTCACGATTCGCTGAACTATAGACAGGCCCAGGCCATGGCCGTGGGCACGCACCTCGTGGAGCCGCTCAAAAGGGGTAAACAGGCGTGCCTGCTCCTCGGCAGAAAGACCCGGTCCGTTGTCGCGCACCCAGAACCGGATCCAGCCGTCAGCATGAACGGTCGAGCCCAGCTCGGCTATGGGCGGATCACCGCCGTACTTTAGGGCGTTGTTCACATAGTTGACCCAAACTGCCTCGACCCAAGGGCCATATCCCATGGCCACCGGCCACTGGTCAGGTAACACGATTTCTGCTTGGTGTTCCTCAATCAAGTGCAGCAGACGGCCCCGAGCTTCAGCTACGATCCGTCCCATTTCCAAGGGGTGCATTTCCAACTTGCCCATCCCACGCACGCTGGACAGTAGCAACAACTCATCGATGATGGAGGCCATCTTGCCGGCGTTGCGCGTGATGACATCCAGGAAGTCTACACGCACCTCTTCCCGCAATGCTGCGTAGTTGCGTTTGAGGACGTCGGCATAGCCGACGACAGAGCTAACCGGGTTCTTCAGATCGTGGGCTACGGTGTGCGCGAACGCATCCAACTCGGCATTTCGCGCCTCCAACTCCCCCGTATGCTGCCTCAATATCTCCTCTGCCTGTACCCGCTCGGTAAGCTCCTTCTGAACACGCTCGTACAGTCTTGCTTGGCGGATTGTCACTGCCAGCGAGGCCGCTACTTCCACGGCAATGGCAATGTGCTCTGCCGTAAACGCTCTCGGTTCAGTCGCCTCCAAGATCAGTGTACCCACGAGCTCCGATTGGATGAACAAAGGCACCGCCACATAGGAACGCACACCTTCTTCGAACAGAGAGCTCTGCAGTAGCGTTCTCGAAGGCACGGCACCGAGATCCTCGCAGCCTTGAACCAGGCCTGTGCCCAGGGGACGTTCCTCGAGTACCTCCTGATAGGCCTCTACATCCGTTGCTGTGCTGGCTTCGGTGCTGTAGGCTGCGGCCAGCAGGCTGGTCTGGCCGTTCTCTCCAAAGGACAGCACCATGACGCGCCAGGAGGGAATCAGTCTCCTAAGCCGGGATATGGCTGCCACAGCCACCGTCTCAGGCAATTGGGCGGCCAGAACAGACTGATCAATCTCGTGCAGTATCTCCAGGCGGTCCATGTAGTTGCGCAGCGCTTCCTCAGCTCGTTTTCGCTCTGTGATGTCCTCCTTTATGGCGACAAAGTGGCTCATTCGTCCGGTCGGATCGGTTACAGGGGCGATCGATGTCTGCTCCCAATAGAGTGAGCCGTCTTTGCGCCTGTTCTGGAACTCGCCATGCCATTGCTCTCCTGAGGAGATAGTCTCCCAAAGGTCCTTGTAGAAGGCGTCACTCTGTAAACCGGACTTGAGAATACTAGGATTCTTGCCCAGGACCTCGCTGGTCGAGTAGCCAGTCACTTCTGTAAACTTGGGGTTTACATACTCGATGCTTCCTTTCAGGTCGGTGATCACAACAATGTTGGCGCTCTGCTCAATGGCATATGAGAACTTGGCCAACTGAGTGCTCGTTTCCTCAAAGCGACGTTGATATTCCCGCAATAGCTCCTCGGTGAGCACATAGTCACTGATGTCTTCGATGATGCCCTGGATCGTGACAGGTCCACACTGACAGCCGACCACCGGGATCAGGCACAGGCGCAGGTAGGCGCTCTTTCCCTGTGCGCTGACGAAAGGCCGGTCTTCGGTGATCACCTCACCTGACTCCAGGCACCGCTGCACATCATCAGCAATGCCTGCTTCGATGAAGGGCTGAAAGCTCATCATGTTGATGTTGCCTGTTGCTTCGGCAGACGAGATTCCCAGCATCGACAACAGGGCTGGATTTGCCTCGAGCAGATCACCTTTAGAGTTCAGCGCAAAAACACCCTGAGGCAGGCTTTCCAGGAGGAGTTCGTACCTGTCTGCTAGTCCGGCTTCCGTGTCTCCAACGATTCCAGCCCCAGTCTTGGGAGAGTTTGTAGGCATGGCCTCTATCCTTTGCATAGCTCCAGCGTGCGCTCGTTCGCGCTTCGCATATACCAGTATATAACCACTGGGCTGGCCCGTCAAGATGTGCGTGCTCCCGTTGCACGAATGAGCATACGCCCACTGCATTCATGCGGGAAGCGGTGGTGATCGCGGGCAAGGATCGAGCTCTTGACAGAAGGCTGGACAGCGACTACAATTACCGGCGTCCGCGTCGTTGTGGGAAGAAGCTACGCCCGGCAGCGCAACTCGAATGCCGTCTTCAAGTCGAGGGTATCTGTATGGAAGAGACCTATGAGGCATGCATTGCTCTGGGACGCCGATACGGATTCGAAGAGGAGCATAGTCGCCAAGATGCCCGTCTGGCGGTACGCCTGTTCGATCTCACGGCGGATCTGCACCAGCTGGAAAGTGAGTATCGGGATCTGCTGTTCTGCGCTGGCCTGTTGCATGACATCGGCTATGCTGAGGGGTATATGGGCCACCACAAGACGGCCTATCGACTGATCATGGCAGCTGACTTCCCTGGTCTGTCGGAGCGTGACAAACGGATCATCGCGAACGTAGCCCGTTACCATCGCGGTGCATTGCCCAAGCTCTTGCACAAAGGCTTTGCGGCCCTGGATCCTGACGATCGGGAGCTTGTTGAGGTGCTGGGCGCGCTGCTCCGACTGGCTGACGGTTTGGATCGCGGCCACGCGTGCGCCGTCCACGATCTAGACGCGTGGCTTGACGGAGACCGGCTAGTGGTGCTCGTGGACTGCCCATTTGGGTGTGGCTCGGAGGTCTGGGCAGGCGAGAAGAAAGGTCGCTTCCTTGGTCAAGTCCTTGACGTTCGTGTGGCTGTGCGCGAGCGCCTCTAAATGTTGAGGGCCGGAGCGAATTGCCATATCATCCCTTCTATGGTACACTGGTCCACGTCGAACGCGCCCGCAACGGGGCACGCGCAGAGGAGACACATGCACCGCCTGCTAGTCATCAACCCAGGTTCAACATCAACCAAGGTTGCCGTCTATGAA
>JBFFCR010000002.1:0-41935 GCA_041559855.1 Anaerolineae bacterium
ACAAGCCGTGCGCTCTGGAGGACCAAAGCGGCCTGGTTGGCAATGCCCGAGAGCATGTTGACCTGCTGCTCGCTAAAGTGGTGAGCCCTGCCCGCATAGTCCACAAGCATGGCGCCCAGTAGCTCCCCCTGTGCAAGCAGAGGAAGCAACACCATCTCCTGTATCCCGTACATCTCTGCCAGTGATGGCGGAACTAACCCCTCGTCGCGGGTCGCGTTCACGAGCAGCGGGCGCTTGTCCCACCTAAGCAGGTCCAGGGCTGGAAGCACGCCAGGCGTGAATGCGCTCTGCTCAAAGGTAGCGCGCAACTCTGAGGCCAGGCCATAGGTCTGGGAGGGTGTGAACGTCTCCGTGTCAGCGTCCCACAGCAGGATGCTGCAGCGGTCCACCCCGGCCAGGATCGGCGTCAGGCGGCAGATCGACGTTAGCACCGCGTCCATGTCCGATACCTGGCTCATAGCATCCGCTACCTGCAACAACGCGGTCGAGAGCCAAGCCTGCTGCCGCTCTGCCTCGTAGAGCCTGGCTTCCTGAATGGCAATAGCGATCTGAGATCCAAGGGTCTGGAGAATGAACAGATCGTCTTGGCCAAACGCATCAAGTTGGTCGCTCTGCACATCGAGGACGCCTACCAGATCATCTTCGAGGAGCACTGGCGCCGCGAGCTCAGATCGAGTCCCTTCCAAGGCTTCGACACACCGGTAACGAGGCTCATTGTCCACGTCGTTGACCGTGACAGGTTCCCCATGGGCCGCCACCCATCCCACAAGGCCCTGCTCCCATTCCACCTCTGGGGCAACGTGCTGCTCTCCGGCGCTCGAGCTGGCCCTGAAAACCACGCTCCTGCGGTCCCGCTCAACAGAGTAGATGGCTACGTGATAGTAGCCGAAACTCGCACGGACGAGCTGTACCACGCGCTGAAAGAGCTCCGGCAACTCCAGCGTAGCCGTGATCTGGCGAGTGACCTGGCCGATGGTCTCCAGCTGCCGCGCCCTCTTCTGCTCTTGGGAGTACAGGCGTGCCTTCTGAATCGCCAGAGCTGCCTGGTTTGCCATGGCTGATAGAACCCTCTGGTCACTCGCCCCATACGCGTTGCGCCGGAACGATTGCACCGACATAGTGCCAATCACGGTCGCGCCGGCTATGAGAGGAACAAACAACGCAGAACGCGGAGGATTCTCTGATATATACGCGGGACGTGCTGGAAGCGAAGCCTCTTCCTTTTCAAAGTCCTTGACCAGAATCGGCTGTCCTGACTCCCGCAGCCAATTCACCAGACCGACCCCCGGCGCCATACGAAACGTCCGCGAGGGTGCGCGTTCTCCGTTGCGAATCCAGAGCTTGATGGTATACTCTGCCCCTTCAAAGAGGCCCAGGTGAAAGACAGTCGCGTCAGCGATCTGGCGCGTCGACTCGTACATGAGCTCGCATATCTCATCCACGTCCAGTTGAGCCTGCGCGATGGTCCGCCCAGCCTCATCAATTGCACTCAACTCAGTCACCCGCTGGACGAGTTCGTTCCGAGCCTTGGCCCAATATTGCGCCAGCAGGGCCACAGCAATGATACCCAAAGCGAGAAGCCCAAAGGCAATCCAATCCAGATTGACGTACGCCAGGGCCACTACCACGCTGAACGGGAGCGGCAGGAGCTCCACCGCTACGGTCCTGGGCCATGACTCATGAACGAGTGCCAGGGTGCGCTCCAGCCCGCTGTCCAAGAGGTCCCAGACGCCCCAACAGAGGTGATCGATCAAAAACCAGGTCAGGCATAGTGCTCCCGCAGCCGGAAGCGTCTGCGTGCCCAGGGCCAGTAGAGGGACTTGACCACCTGTCGAGCGGTACACAGCTCCCCCAATCAAGGCCATAAGCGCCTTCAGCCCAGCGTTGAACAGGGGCAGATCGAGCAAGTCCTGACGCCCCAACCTGCCGTGCCGCAGCGCGTTCAGTTCCAGGTACACTGTGCCACTCAGGACAGCGACCACAGCCCCGGCCGATGCGCCAAGGGCCAACACGGCAGATACATCAATGACCCCGGCAAGGCTGTGAACGACAGGGGAACCCAAGTGGAAGCTTGCGCGTTGAATCAGGAACGACAGAACTGCAAAGCCAAGGATGGGCAGCCATGGAGGAGGCACTGCCTCAGCCAGCAATTGATTCGCAACGAGCCCCACTCCGCCCAATCCAACGAGTACACTGTAGAGCACTGTGCGCGAGGGCCCTCTATGAGCCAATGCTAGCTTCGAGGCCTCTGATTCTTGTTGTTTATCCTGCAATATCCAGCCTCTTGGACATGGTCAGCTCATTGCCCAATTCTGGATCGGTGTGGAACCCCACGTCATCCATAACTTGCCGAACGAGAAAGAGTCCCAGACCACCGAGGGTCCGCTCCTCCAGAGGGGCATCCAGATCCGGCTCCTCGACACCGTCCAACTCAAAACCCCGTCCCCAATCTCTGACCCTGATCGTCAGAACCTGGTCTTCAAGGCCGCAACAGACCTCGATATCCCCCGGCTCTGCGCCCTCATAGGCATGGTCGACGACGTTCGCGCAGGCCTCGTCCACCGCGAGCTGGATGTCGTACAGCGCTCGACCGTCGCAGCCTGCCCTTTCTGCCCACTCTGTCACGCACTCAATAGCCCGCGGCACGTTCTCAAGAACTGCCTTCATCCGCAGTGACGTGCCCCTCTCCTTCGCAACGGGTCGCTCTGAGGAAACCTGTTCTGCCATCGAATCCACCATACTGAAGCCAGCCACCATGACAAAGACCGCCACGCGCCCCTCTCAGGGCCCGGCGGTCTCGTCACCCGCGCTGCACTCAATCCACAACGACCTTAGAAACTCCCAACTGCGCGTGTGTTGTCCTCGTAGAACGTGAACAATCGGTCAAAGCCCACAAGATCAAAGCTGTCTCTCAGCCCAGGTTGTGTCTCAGCCAGCACCACATCGCCAGCGGGGATCATCTTGCGAACCTTCATTAGAGCCGACAACAGCGCTTTCAAGCCCGCGCTACTAATGAAATCAGTACCCGCCAGATTGACCACGATGTTCTTCTGGCCTGACTGTATGAGGCCAAGTAGGACCTTCTCCAACTCGGGCGCAGTGGAGCTATCCACCCGACCCGAGACAGTGACCAATTCACAACGCTTCATAGTCTCGGCTTTGATCTCCATCCCGTTTCCTCCTCAGTGGTTAAGGTCTTTGCCGCGCACCTCCGCATTGTACCACACCTGCGTTCATACAGCAAACTCTCCCGTCACAGCCGCCATCGATCCCGCCTCCACTCTCCCACCTCCACTGGGTTTACCCAGGCGCACGGCAACCATGGCCAGCCCCAAGTAGAGCCAGAAGATCGAGACTGAGTGTGGGAAGCTCAGGTTGAAAAAGTAGTGATCAAAGATGCCGCCAACCAAGATCCCCGCCACTGCCGCTGCCAGCCCCAGCAGAATAGCCTCAATGCCCTCCTGTTCACGCACGGCAGGCAGCGCCAGCCATACCCTACGGAAGAACGCGCCAACAACGAGCAGGAAGGCAGTCAGCCCGATCAAGCCCATCTCCTCAGCAATGAGCAAATAGACCATGGACACGCCTATGTAGAGACTGCTCTCGGGCGTGCCCACGAAACCAACTCCGATCCACGGATGCCGGCTGATCAAGATCAAGGCGTCTTTGTACTCGCCCAAGCGCATCAGAGTCGCCAAATCCTGTAATTGTAGGCCCTCCAAGAGATGCTGGACATAGTCTTGGGCCTGCGGCAACAGCAGCAGCAACGCCGCAGCCACGACCATCCAAATCAGCAACCTGCGGTACTTGATCAGGGCCAAGAGCCCCAATCCCGCCGCCAGACCCGCCAGCGAGCCGCGCGAGTAGGTCAGATACAGACAGAGCGCATCTGCCACGAACATGACTGCCACCGCCCATCTAGGAACTATGGGCTTCCTGGCAAAGAACTGGGCCGCCGTCAGAGTTGTGACAAGAATGAGTAGCCCGCCCAGGACATTTGGATCTGTGGAAGTGGAGATGGCGCGAAGCGCGAGATCCGGGTTGTCCTCAACATAGCGCAGCACCCCCGGTCCGGTCGGGTAGCCCACCCGCCCCAGGGCCGACAACAGACGGATGCTCCATGTTGCCGGCACAACATACAAGACAATGCCAATGACTGCTGCAGCGAACCCTGCAAACATTATAACCATCACTAGTGCGTGAAGCTGCCGCCTTGTGCGTACGCAGTTAACCACGACAAAGAACAGCCCAATGCTCAAAAGGACTTCGGCAAAGTGCCGCACGACATACTGATCCAAATATGCGTGGGCTAGCCCAGCAACAAAAGAAGCGATGGCCAAAAGCACAAAAACGGCAATCGGCACACCCAAGGCTGTCCCATGGAACCGGCCGGCCTTTCCCAACGCAATCCGGGCCAGCCAGACAAAGTAGACCGCAACCAGAGCAAGGTCCAGAAACGTTGGCGTAAAGCCAATCTTGAAGGGCAGGGCCCCAAACGGTAATAGACAGATCAGGCCAATGAGCGCGATGAGACCCCATTGGGTATCTCGCAGCACAAGGAGTGCGGCGGCAATCGCCACCACACCCACGATGGCCAGAAGGGGCGACAGAAGCGCGACATAGGCGCCGGCAACTAGCCCCGCCGCCACGGACACGGCAATAACGGTCGCAAGCACAAGGCGACGATCACTATCTACAAAGATCCGTTGCAGGCCCGACAACGCTCGTTCCACGCCCCACTCCAGCGGCCCATGCTGTGCAGTCAGCAACTTCCTAGGCCACTATCTGTGAATAGCTCGACTGTCCAGTCAATGGAAAATGGAAGGCGGGAGTGGATGGGAGTCGAACCCACCAAGGCTGCCTCTGCAGCACCCTTCGGACGGTTTTGAAGACCGTGGAGCCCACCGGGACTCAACCACCCCCATGTTAACGATAGAATACCCTGTTTTGCCTGATCCGTCAAAAAGCTTCGCAGACTGCGTCGGGGCACCTACACAGTCAGATGATTCAGAGCGCTTTGGGTCCGCTCCACCACTAGCGCGTGCGCCGCCGCCATTCCCGTTTGATCGTCAGATCCTGCAAACCGTTCGCGTCGTCCACATCTACAAAGTCCCGGAGCAAGCGGGAGAACTTGGCCGATTGGTCTAGCATGGGAAAGTGGTGGGTGTCTGCCAGCACGAGAGCCCGTGCCGTGTAATGATTCGACTCCAGCGCGGCAGCTTGAGCGGGGTCGATGACATTGTCCTGTGCGCCATACACCGATAGCAGCGGTACATTGATATCATCAAGCGTATCAAGCACACGTAGCCTGGCAACCGACTGCACAGTCAGTGCAATCGCATTGCGCGCAGCCTTGGGCGCCCCCATCTCGACTTCCTCGTGCGGTCGCTGCCGGTGCCAGAATACGCGAGCCAAGGCCTCATTGGGACCGGCACTGAGAAGTCGCTGGTTGATGCCATCGGCCGTCAAGGGCAGCCCCACTGTAAGCACCTTGGACACATGATCGGGGTATCGCACGGCGAGCTCAGCCGCGACAGCAGCGCCAAGCGTGTGCCCAACCAATGGCGACCTGGAGATCCCCATCTCGTCCATGAAGGCGAGCACCATTTCAACATAGGCGTCCACAGAGTACTGCTCGCGATCTTTGGCCGAGTCGCCAAAGCCCCACAGGTCCAGAGCATACGTGCGGTACGTCACCGACAGATCTTGCATCACGGGCACCCAGTAGCGCCATGAGCCCAACCACCCATGCAAAAAAATGATGGAGGACTTGGCACGCCCAAAGCTTTCGTAATGCAGGCGACTGCCGTTGATCAGGACAACACTCATCACTCACCCATGTTTCGACGCAGAACAGCAATCACCTGCGACACCTGGCACTGCTACCTTCGGCCGTGCCGCTCCAGGATGCTGCCTACCCGCTGATTCAGCTCGTCAGGGCCGAATGGCTTAAGAATGTACTCCTCAGCACCCAACTCCAATCCATGCTTGATCTCGGTCTCTTGACCGCGCGCCGACAGAAATACCACGGGTATCTTCATGGTGGACTCCTGTGCCCGGAGCACCGCGCAGGCCTCGTACCCACTCACTGCCGGCATACGGACATCCAGCAAGATGAGATCCGGCTGCTCCCTCTCCGCCAGCTCAATCGCCTCTTTACCATTCACGGCCTCAATCACCGTATATCCCGCAAACTGCAGGCTATAGACAACAAGAGCCCGGATATCCGGTTCGTCCTCTGCTATCAGGACCTTCTTCTTGTCAACCATGGAGCGCTCCAACGAGATCGCCGATCACCCCACCAGTTCCGCCCCCGCGCCTGGTCCTCCCCCGTCTCCACATCACGCCGGTGTCCTTTCAGCGATGACCTTCTTGATCTCGCGAATCAGGACCTCAATAGAGAGGGGTTTGGTCAGATACTCGGCGACATCCATACCCAACACCCGAACCTTCTCCTGCTCTCGGTCCACTGGACTGTCAGTGGTCACAACCACGGGAATCGCCCTCGTAGGCTCATTCTTTCTGAGCCGCCGCACAACCTCATACCTTTCCATCATGCGCATGCCCACGTCAAGAAGAATTAGATCTGGCCGGACCTCCTCTGCCAGAGCCAGAGCCTCCTGACCATCGGTTGCCGTCCAAACTTCGTAGCCATGGAGCAAGAGCGCCTGCTCCATGCGGGCCAGTACCTCCGGATCATCATCCGCTACCAGCAGTCTGTGCGGTGGGTCCGTCTCGGCACGGGACAGTACCCGGTGCACGATGTCAAGCAGCTCCCGCTCGACGAACGGCTTCACGATGTAGTCTACCGCGCCCAGAGCAAACCCCTTCTCGCTCTCAGCCAAGACTGATACAATCACTACTGGAACTCCAGAGGTCAGGGGATTCGATTTCAGTTGCTGCAGCACGACAAACCCATCGACGTCAGGGAGCATTATGTCCAGTGTGATCAGTTGAGGCTGCGCTTCCCGTGCCAGCCAAAGAGCATCTTCGCCCGTGCCCGCCAACAGAACCTGATAGCCCTCCGATTCGAGTTGCCTCCGCAACAAGAGTGCCAGGTCCCGATCATCCTCCACCACCAGGATTTTCTGCCGACGGACAAGACCCGTCTGGAGCCCCGTACTGAGTAGCTCGGGAACCGGCTCCGGCAACTCGGTCGTAGTGAGCGGTAGCGTGAAGCTGAAGGTAGCGCCCTTGCCCGGCTCGCTTTTGACCCAGATGGCCCCGCCGAGCATTTCCACGAACATCTTGACGATTGACAGTCCCAGGCCCGTTCCGCCTGCCTCCTGAACTATGGGGTGGTCTGCCCGGAAGAATCGGTCAAAGATACGGCCAATGTCATCAGGCCCGATGCCAATGCCTGTATCGGACACATCCGTCTGCAGGAAACCACCAACAGGCTGCACAGAGACCGAGACCGTCCCGCCCTCCGGGGAGTACTGCCAGGCATTAGCAAGCAAGTTGCTCAGAACTTGGGTTACCCGAGCCTCATCGCCGCGAATCTCGGGCAAGTCCTGCAGTTCCTCCCACACCAACCCCAGGTCCTTCTCGCGGTACTGCTCCCGGAAAGATGCAACTACCTGGCTAATGATCTGCCCCAGATCAAGCGATGCGATGGTCAACCTCATTCGGCCTGTCTCAATGCGTGAGATGTCGAGGATGTCATTGACGAGGGCCGTCAGCCGGTCGGCATTCGACTTGATGATTTTCAGGAAGCTCCGCTGCGCATCGGTCAATCCACCGGCCATACCTAGGAACAGCAGATCGGTGTATCCCTTGATCGAAGTCATCGGTGTCCGAAGCTCATGAGAGACAGTGGAAATGAACTCATTCTTCAGGCGCTCCACCTCAGCTTCGCGACTGATATCTCGCAATGCAGCAACGAGTCCAGGCATTCCCCCTGGAGAGACGATCAAGGGCGCTATTGTCACTGCCAGAACCCTCGTTCCCGCCTGCAGGCGTACGCTGCTCTCTGGCTGAACTACCGCATCCTCTCCGGCTTCCAGTTGCTGGAGTAACTCGGAGTACAGCGCCTGAGACAGGTCGCGGTGAACCTCTGTCTCGCCGAGGCCAAGCATGTGCCGAAAATGCTCCCCATGCAGTGCGATTGCAGAGATACCGAGCAACTCCTCCGCTGCCGGGTTCACCAACAACACTCGCCCGTTGTGATCCAGAACCAGGACACCATCGGCGATTGACTCGAGAATCGCGCGATTCTTTGCGGCCTCCTCTTCCTGGGACTGAAGCGCTGCCCCGAGCTGATCAGCCTGATCGATGATGAATGCGTACAAGTCCGAGTTGTTGACCGCAATCGCAATTTGCCCAGTTGCCGCGGTGACAAGCTGCAGGTGATCCGCCGTAAAGTGTCCCTCATCGGGATGGCCCAAGATAAGCACGCCCAAGACATCACCACCTCCCAATGCAAGAGGCGCGGCCACTACCGAGCGTAAGCCTGCCGTCTTCTCAGGGCCATGCTTCCAGCGAGGGTCCGCGGTTATGTCTGCAATCAGAGCCGACTCACGATGCTCAAGCACCCAACCAGCGAGCCCCACGCCAGGCCTCCATTCTGTGGGCTCTCCCTTCCGGGGGAGGCGCCGCCCCGGCTCGAGGGTTGCGCGAAGATTCAGGTTTCCAGATTCTTGATCCACCAGCAAAATTGTGCCGTAGGAAAGGTCCAGTGCACCGGCAAATAGCTGCAGGGCACGCTGCAGAACCCGTTCCAGCTCTAGCGTCGCGCCCAGCTCACTGGTAATCCGATAGAGAGTCTCGACCCGATCGCGTTCCACAGTAAGGTCTTCCAGGGCCTGCGCCAACTCTCGCGTCCGGGCTTCTACCTTCTCCTCTAGATCGCTGCTAAAGCCCACGATCTGCTGGTACAGCTGAGCATTCCGCACAGCAACCGCGGCTTGAGCAGCCACCGTCGACAACAAGCCAAGATGCTCTTCGCGATACACATGCTCGCGCCTGTAATCCTGAACGGCGATGACGCCTAGCACACGATCCTCGGCCATCATGGGCACGCCCAACCAGGAACGGCAGAGTCCAGCATCGATCTCCCGACCCTGCTCGCGGTATAGTCCCGCAGCACCAGTGGGGAGCAGTAACGGTCGTCCGGTGGCTATGATCGTGCCGGTCAAGCCCTCTCCTCTCTTGCATGGGCTCCAATCCTCGCGATGCTCTGGGTCCACCACAAAGGGAAATGCCACTTCATCCCTGTCCTCATCCCACAGCGCAATGCAAAAGTTCGTCGTGTCCAGAATGCGGCTGGCCTGCTGATAGACTACACCCAGCAGGTCGTCCAACTCTAGCGTGGAGCTGATCGCCTGTGCCATTTCATTCAGAACATTCAACTGCTCAATGCGCTGCAGACGTTCGCGGTAGAGAGACGCGTTGTGATAGGCGACCGATGCCTGGCCGGCAACAATGCTGAGCAGATCCAGATGCTCCGAGTCAAAAGCATCCTCTCGCTCAAAGCTCTGCACTGCGATCCCGCCAATCACGCGATCGCCAGCAGTCATCGGTACGCCTAGCCAGCTCTTAACGGGACCGGCCTCCGGAGTGAGCCCGTGCTCGTCGGCATACTGCGCGACACCCCGAGCCAGCAGGATCGGCTGCCCACTGCGTATCAATTGACCCATCAGCCCCAGGTCAATGCCCGAGTCACTCCGCGATCGACGCTGCCCGCGCTCCACAATGAACTCCAGGTAGACCTCGCGGGCATCAGGATCGTAGACGGCCAGATGGAAATTGCGCGTATTGAGGAGACTGCTGACCTGTTCATAGATCAGCTCGGTGAGCTGGCTTGTGTCCAGTGCACTACTGATCGCGCGCCCGATTTCGTTCACCATCGCCAGCTCGGCCACTCGACGCTGCGTCTGTTCGAACAGGCGCGCGTTCTCGATTGCTATGGCCAGCTGATCCGCAGCGATCTCGAGGGCGGCCGCATCCTGTTCACTGATTGCGCCTCGTCGCGCTCCCTCAACCTGCAGCACTCCGATCACCCTCTGGCCAACCTTGATCGGGACTGACACACTAGCAGGAGAACTCCACCCGATCTCCTCCCAGGCCCTATCCTCAGGGAGGAGGTCACTCTCCAGCACTATCTCACCCGTAGCAACCGCTCTACCGATCGGTCCCCCACCAGCCTCTAGGCGATAGCCAGCGGGCACAACGGCACGCAAGGCCTCGTTGGCAACAGCAAGATGTAAATCAGACGAAGCTTCATCGACCAGGAATATGCCCACGCGGTAGAACGCGAGGTACTCCTCCAACGAGTGAACAGTGGTCTCCAGTATGTCAGCGAGCTCGAGCTGGGCCGCAACACGCCGCCCGATCTCGTTCAGCGACGCCAGTCTCTGAGCAGACTGCTGTGTGCTGCTCAGCAAACGAGTGCTCTCCAAAGCCACTGCGGCCTGGTCGGCCAGCGTGGCCAACACCACGCGATCAGCTTCCCCCATGGCGAATGGCCGTTCGCTGCTCGCCGACAATACGCCAATTACCTGCTTCCCGGCCTTGATCGGAGCCAACATCATCGAGCCAACACAGACAGGACCTGACTCGAGGAGAGGCTCCTGCGCGACGTCAGGGACCACAAGCGCAGTGCCTTCTGCCGCCACTTTGCCCACCAGCCCCTCGCCAGGAGCAAAACGATAATCGAGTAGTTCTTCCAAAGACACACCATAGCTGGCCACGGCGCCGAATTTGCCATCGAACGGATCAGGCTGGTAGATCGCCCCCATCTCGCACTGCAGGAGCAGCCCTACCGCCTTGACAACCGTGGCCAAGACCTGTTCGGGCTCCACCAGCTGCGTTAGCGTCTGGCCAACCTCGTTGATCAGCGCCAGATTCTCCGCACGCCTCCTCGCATCGGCATACAATCTTGCGTTTTCCACCGCAAAAGCTGCCTGATTGGCAAAGATGGCGAGCACCTCTAGCGTCCGGCGGCCCGGACGAAGGCCATCCCCCGGCTCATCCACAGAGATGTGGCCAAGCAAACGCCCGCCCGCTCCCATCATAGGAGCCAACAGCATGTCCCGCGGATGCCACTGCCCCTCGTGCCACTCCCCCGTTTCGGGCATAGGCACAATCGTATGAACACCGGCCCCCCAATCATCCTGCTCCTGGAAAGGCAGGAAGTAGCACTGCCCTTGCCGGTACTCCTCCCGCAACAGGGCTTCATACCGGTCCACTGGATGCAGGACCCGCCTCGCTTCCTCGAACACCTCAAGGGGAAGGCCAGCCGCCGCCACGCGACGAAGCATGGGGAATGAGCCTACTCGCTCCTCTACAACGCTGATCAGTACCAGGTTAAAGCCCACCGTCTCCTGGATGGCGTAGGCGACCTCCTCCAAGGTCTCTTCCAGAGGGACATCGGTGCGTAGGGTCTGGCTCACAGCCAAGAGGCCGTCCATCTGCTCGGACCGTTGACGCAGCATGTTGTTTACGCGAACCTGTTCCTCGAACCTCATGGCATTGCCGATAGCCAGGGTCGCCTGCTCAGCCAACGCCTGCATAAAGGTGAGATCATCTTGATCAAAAGCCCCGGTCTCGACATGGCGCAGGCATATCACACCAACGACCGCATCCTGGTAGGGTATAGGTACGACCAGCGCCGAGCGGGTATCGCTACGGATGCACGCTGCTCCTGCTTCCTGTGTTACATCGCGCACAATCACGGCCCTACCGCCACGCACGACCCGCTGGACCAAGCTCTCGTCGCCGAGCTGCAGAAGATGATCCTCGAGAGCGGCCTCCTCTGCCTCAGTGTAGCCTAGCGCGGCGCGGAGCACGAGACGCCCCGTATCCTGGTCCACTACCATGATGTTGCCGTGGGTGGCGCCTGTCGTCTGCTCAGCCGATTCCAAGACTGTGCCGAGGATGCGGTCCAGTTCCAGCGTGGCGTTGAGTTCTCCCATAGTGCGCTGCAGGGCCACCAGCTCATCGATTCGTGCATGCAACCGCTCGTCGGTCAGCTCATAGCGTCTCGCGTTTTCTATCACGGCGGCAGCCTGGTTGGCGAAAATGCACAGCAGGCGGACATCGTCCTCGTCGAAAGGAGTGCCGTCGGCTCTGTTGCCCACCTGGATAACGCCAAGGCGCCTCTGCCCCACACTCATGGGAGCAAAAATCGCATCGCGTAGCCCGCCAGAGCGGGTCATATCCCTCATGCCTAACTCATCGATCAGTGGCTCGTTCTCTACATCGTTGAGCAGCAAGAAGTCGCGCTCTTGCCACAGCTGCCACGCCAGGCTGCCTTTCGCCACCCGGAGACGATACCGCCCCACCACCTCTTGAGGCACCCCCAATAAAGGTGGCTGGCTGACCAACGCTTGCGCATCCTCATCGTAGAGCAAGATGCCACACATTTCCACAGACATGAGGGTGGCAATCCGTTCGCTGATCTCAGCGTAGATCTGACCCAGATCGGATAGGGATCCTATAGCTTGGGAGATCTGATACAGACCGGAAAACTCGTGAAGCCGGCGTTCGGTCTCCGCGTGGAGCCGCGCATTCCTGATCGCAACAGCAGCTTGATTGGCAAAGATCTCGAGGATCTCCAAGTGCCCTTCGGTGTAGGCATTCGCCTGGTTGCTCACCAACTCGAGCGTACCCACAAAGGTATCGCGGGTTCGCAGCGGCAACCCCACATAGGATCGAATCTTCACGTCGGTGGCGGTCACCTTGGGACCAACATCCGTCCGCTCCATAGTATCTGGGATGAACAACCGCTCTTTGTGCCGTGCGATCCAACCTGTGTAGCCTTCGTCGAGATGATAGAGACCGCCTGCCTCAGTCGTCAGCTGTGCATCGCCGGCAGCCCCCCTGGTGACCATCACGTCGCGAACCTCATCCCACAGGCAGATCTCGGCGCTATAGTAGTCCACCAGGTCCTTCAACCGCAGCAGGATAAGGTTGAGCGTGTGCTCCAAGTCCAAGCTGGACGACACGTCACGACTCACCTCATGGATCGTCGCCAACTCCTGCACTCGCCTATCCAGGGCTTCGTCCGTGCCCCCGTAGAGCTGAGCATTCTCCATGGCGACCACGGCCTGCACGGCAAAGTTTGACAGGAGCTCCAGATCATCTCGGTCGAAACCACTCCCGTCAAGTGCGTTCACAACTTCCAGCGCACCGACAGCGCGCCCGCGTCGGCTCAGAGGAACAGAGAGGAGCGCGCGCGCCTCGAGATCTGGGCATAGCTCCCCAACTCTACGCCAGCGCGGGTCAGCTCGAACATCACTGACAATCACCCCTTCGCCAGCCTCCACAACGGCTCCGGCGATTCCACAACCCTGCGGCACTCGCTGCCCGACAAATGACTCTGCCAAGGGTACTTTTGCAGCGCGAAAGACCAACTCGCCGGTATCCTCATCCACTAACAGCAGCCAGCCCGCTTCGGCAGCCAGGATCTCGACGGCCTTCCGCACCACCAAGTCCAGCACGGCATCCAGTTCCAGTGTTGAACTGATGACTCGTCCGATTTCGTTTACTGTTGATAGTTGCCTGAGCCGAATTGTGGCGTCACGAACCACCCGATGTTGACGAGCATCCATCGAGACTAGATAATTGACGCCCCAGGTGAGGGCCAACCACAGGATCATGCCGCCGACTATACTTGGAGAGAACGCGTCCCCTTCCACAAGCCAGGAAACAAGGAAGGGCGCCGTGCATAGCAGGCACACGCCAGCATTGAATACAAGCGCCCACCACAGGTCCAGGCGCGCGGCGATAACCGCCATCACGGAGGCGCCCAGCGGAACACCCGCTTCGGCGGCACCCCCGTGTGCATAGAAGGCGAGTCCTGCAAGCACTATATCGACCAAGCTCAAGACCCACCGCGTGCTGGCCTCAGGCAGCAGCCGAGGCACGACCAGATAGGCAGCCGCATGCCCAGCTATGATCAGCATTAGCAGAACCGTCTGCGTGAGGTCCCAACCTATCACAGAGCGGAGCAGTAGGTATAGAAGAGCAAGCCTGAGGAACCAGGTCAGGACCTGCTCTAGGCGGTTTTCCTGCCAGGTATTAGAGTCAGAATTGCTCATGCCCGCAACTCACCAACCGAAGCTGCATTCACCGCAACAGCATCGTCTCTGCGCAATACTCCCTACACCATCCGGCGTGCCTCGGCCGCTACCTCGGTGATCTCCCGAATGTCAGCAAAAGGCGCTGCATCGTGATGGACCACTCCCACAGCCAACGACATCAGTGGTGCTTGGCGCATCTCGCCCATCGAACCTCCAACCTCGACAAAGCCTCGCTCCCGGTCGCGGAAGCTGTAGAACGCCCCCACTTCTTCGCCAAAGCGTTCCTTCATCCGTGCCCTGATCCCCTCTGCGGCATCGGGTGCGGTGATAATTATAAAGTCGTCTCCCCCTACATGCCCGATGAACTCAGCTCCCGTTCCGACCTCATCCACGACCTCGGAAAGCAGCATCGCGGCGAAACGCAGCACGTCATCTCCGGCCACAAAGCCATACTTGTCGTTAAAGTCCTCAAGCTGATTGATTCCGACATAAAGAACAGCCCAGTCATGACGGCGCAGGATCTGGCGCAACTGCTCTTCAATGAGCTTGCCGCTTGGCAGACCCGTCACAGGACTGGTCAAGCTCAGCCACCCTGCACGGCGCAGAGCTCCCTCGACGCGTAGCATTAGGAGCTGCAGATCGAAGGGCTTGGTGATGTAGTCATCTGCCCCCAACTCCAGCCCGGCAATCTGGTCGCTGCGCTCATCCTTCCGAGTTAGGAAAATGATGGGGATGTGACTGGTTCGCAGGTTGCCTCGCAATCTCCGGCACACCTCGTACCCGTCGATATCAGGCAGCACGATGTCCAGGATCACTAGGCTCGGCAGTTTACGGCGGCAGACCTCCAGGGCTTCCTCGCCGCGGGCAACCGCCACCGCCTCGTAGTCTTGGGACTCGAAGTAGATCCGCAGCATGCTGGAGATGTCCGAGTCATCTTCAACAATGAGTAACAGCCCCTTGCTCATCCTCTTCCCCCCTACGCGTTACTCGCGTACACTCTCAGCCAATCGCAACGCGCTGCTCGCGTGCCCCATACTGGTCACATTGCCCGTAGTGCTTCTCAACAGTCCTCACCCACAGAACCCCAAGTGATGAACGAACCATCGGAGCCCGCCAGCGACAGATCCTCATTCCCGGGGCTGATACAGCGGAGGGTGGAACCCCGCATCAGGCCAACGCAGATGATCGCTATCCTCATAACACACATTCTTCGACACTACAGAGCGCTCATCCGAGCGAACCAACACCACGTCCGACTCGATCATTCTTCCTGGATAGATCGTCAGGCCCGCCCCAATGCGACAGTGATGGCCTACGCATCCCCCCAACACCGTCGAGCCGACATCCTGAAGCTCTCCGCGATGCTGCGTCCTGACAGGCCTCCGGATCAGATTGAAATCAGTGAACGTGGTGCCCGCACCTATGAACGAGTCCCGCCCAACCACGCAGAACTGCAGGCACGCATTCTGTGCAACCATGGTGTCTTCCATCAGCGTGGACATGAACAGAGAAGAGCGAAACGGCAGGTAGCAGCGATCCCCCACCACGCTGATTAGCAACTCGTTCCCGTGTAGGATACTGACATGATTGCCGATGATGCAGTTAGAAATGACCACGCCAGCGCCAATGTATACATTGTCGCCGATGATGGTCGGACCCTGGATCACGGCTGTCGGATCGATCTGGGAGTTCCGCCCCACCTTGACCAGATGCGAGCACGACAGAATCTGCCTGCGCTCGAGCAGTGACCGCCAAAAGATCTTTGCCAGCACGCTGAAGCGATTCAGGCTGCGCTCCAGGCGTGCGCCCTCCGCGAGTACCCCAAACAGGCAGTTCGCCACATAGACGTGCACCCAGTTCTCGATCGCTAGAAAAGCACGTAGCGGAATCTGGAATACAAGATCCCCTTTCTCCGTCGACATGTGCGTCGGGACCCGATAGGAGCCGAACTCGTATGCCCCGCAGTCGATCACTAGCGGCCGCGTCCTCCGCTCCAGCCCCCGCGGGTAGTACCACATGTTCGCCACATACACGTCCCCTTCTCGTCGAATTCCGCTCTGGAGAGGTAGAACGTGCGCGGTGATCACCTCGTCGTCGAGGGCAAAGGCAACCCGGCATGCCTTACCCAAGGCGCGTGCTTGCGTCAGGAACGCCTCGACAAACCCATCGTCAAAGAACAGGTTGTCCTGGTAGACTAGAGTCTCTTGTGACCCGGCATCCGGGATCTGCCTCATCGACCCCACCTCTATCTCAGAGTCGCAATAGGGATCCAGGATGTCTTTCTGGTGAAGCCAGAGCGGCTTGTTCAACACCCGAAGCTCGCGCGCCGGCTCGTTGAAGGGAGGAATCTCTCTTTCGTCGCGAACGATGACCTTTCTCATGTCAGCATGCTAGTCCAGGGGCTTCTTCTCAATTATGTAGGTGCAGCTCGGGTCCCCCATGGCGATACAACTGATCTCCTCCACTCGAATGTTCTTTCCTCCGGTGACCCAGTGCAGCCCCTCCTGGAGCAGTCCCAGGCCCGCGTGGCAGATCGGCACCTCGGCTGTTCGTCCCCAACAGACAGGGCAACGGTCAATGTGATATAGAAAGCGAGTCGACTCCTCTTCGAGACGCACGACCTGATCACTCGTCTTGTTAAAGGTCTCCGCCATCGCGTTCAAGCCTATCTTCATCTTGATACCCAGCGGCAAGAGACGGAAAGCAAGGTCGCTGACACCCAACACCGCACCGAAATCCTTGAGTGCGTAGTAGAGGCCCGCCCGACCGGCCCGGATCGCCAACCCCTTTCCACCTCTGGGCCCATACATATCCTCCAAAGCTTGGTTGAGTGCAGACATCTCCTCAAAGCTCCAGCCCAGATCCAGGTTATTTGGTGGATAGTTGTTGATGAGGTGGCGCAGCCTGGCAAGATTGAGCACTGCATTCACGCCATTCTTGCCCATTACGTCCTCCAGGGCAAGTAGCATCATCCTTCCCATCTTGTTGGGCCAGTAGTATTGAGGTCGTGGTACTTCGGTTGCTTGTGGCTCGGTCGTCATCCCAGTACACTCCCGTTCAAACAGCCAACACTCATAGCAAATCGGTCAGTCTGAGAAAAAGCCCCGTGCTGTCGAATAGAATGCATCTGGTTCGTCCAACATGGGGAAGTGCCTGGCACTCTGCATCATTACCACACGCGCGCCCGAAACCTTCTCCAACAGCTCAGCCTGCCGCGGATCGACGATCTTGTCCCCCCGTCCGTACACGCCAAGGGCCGGCATGCGCAGTGCGTGCAGCCGGGGACGAAGATCCGTGTGATGCAAAGAATGAATGCTCCACAAGAACGATTCCAGCGTCATCCTTGAAAGGTCTCGCATCAGCATCCCGTACCACTCGCTCCAACTTGCTGCGATCCACGGAGCGAACAGCCTGATGCCTAGACGCAGCAGTGACGGCGAGTTCCAGACGAGAAAGGCAATCCAAGGAAAGCCCGCCAGCTTGAGGAACAAGTTCAGCGAGCGACCATCTATTGGAGAGCCGACCATCGCGACCTTGCTGACGCGTTGAGGCCGATCCAGGGCCAGCTTTAGGGCTACAGTGCCTCCCATCGAGTGCCCCATCACCGGCGCAGCCTGAATACCCAGTCTTTCCATGAACTGCTCGACCAGCGCCACAAAGTCAGAGATGTTGTAGCTCTCCCGACGCTTGTCCGACTCACCGAATCCCCAAAAATCCAGAGCATAGGTTCGATGGTGAGATGCCAGAGCCTCCATGGTGCCTAGCCAGCAGCCCCAGGATCCAAGCCAGCCATGTAAGAGGATTACCGGCGTGCCTCGGCCGTAGGCTTCATAGTGTACGACACCCTGTTCAGTGACGATCGAACTCAAGCTCTCTCCTCAGCCGTGCGCCGCGCCGCTGGGTTAGACTCTAGATCAGCCGTTCCAGGTCCTCGGCCGCCCGGCGCATGTCCAGGAAGACCAGACCTAGTTTGGCATCCTTGCGGGCCAACACGGTGAGTACGGCCTCTTCGCCTACTGCGGAAAGGATCACGTACCCGTTTGCCCCGCGGACGTACACCTGATCTAGCACTCCGCGTCCCAACTCGCCGGCAATCCGCTCACCAAGACTGAGCATGGCAGCGCTCATGGCAGAGACGCGGTCCTCCTCAACGTCCGGCGGCAGTGCAGAAGCGATAATGAGGCCATCCACACTCACCAAGGCCGACGCTTCGATGTCCGGTGTGCTGATCTGCAGGTCTTTCAAACGCGCAACCATCTGCTCCGTGCGGGATAGTGCCATTGGTGCTTTCCCTCCTTACAAGCGGATGGTCCCCCACCACCCACCTGCGCCCACCTACCCGGGGGTAGTATCCAGTATCGTGTACAGCAGCTCTAGAAGAACGCTCTTTACACTCTCTATGTCCGTCGCAACGCAAGGTAGAAGCTTGATATCAGGACGCACGCGCAGCGCGATTCGAAGATCTTCAGGCGACCAGGCGTCCTCCATGTCCTGCTTGTTTGCCGCCACCACATACGGCGTAGTCGCATACCTGCGAAAGATGTCCAGAATCCGCCTCGCCTCACGGAACGTCTCGGGACGAACGCTATCCACCAGGACCACAAAGCCCAGCATCCCCTCCGAGAGAATTTCCCACATAAAGTCAAAGCGCTTCTGCCCAGGCGTACCAAAGAGATAGAGAACCAGATCTTCGTCTACAGTGATGCGTCCAAAGTCCATGGCAACCGTGGTCTGCTTCTTGACACGTGACGTCTCATCTGTGATCTCGCGCTCGGTTGACACGACCTCGATTTCGCTGACGCTACTGATGAAAGCGGTCTTGCCTGCATTGAACGGCCCGGTGATGACCATCTTGACTGTCTGCATCGTACTTTTGCCTGCTCCGTTGTCGTTGTAGTTTTGGCTCGGGTCAGGATCGATGGCTCACCTTCCCGGTTGATGGAGCAGGATCACAACCGCTTAATCCGGTCTATCAACTTGCGTATGACCGAGCGTTTCACAGCAGGAGGGCGTCCGATCACAGTCTCTACCGCCGACGAAGGGGGCCTGGCAGCCGGGACGCCTTCGGGCACCAGTACCTCCACCAGTCCCGCCTGCAAGAGGCCATAGATGATCCTGCGAATCTGAAAGTCGTCCATGCCAATGCGCTGTGCAATCTGCCTGATGGAGTTTCGCGGGTTTATGTAGGAAATGACCCGCCACTCGTCCACACTCAGATTTATGTTGCGCAACTGCGCTTGGGGACGGTCCGTGAACTTTAGCGCGACACCCAAATCTGGAAGCTCATCTTGAAGACGCTCCCACTCCTTCACACGGCGGCTGCCCTCCAAGATGATGTTCTCCAGATTGATCGACGCTGTTATCGCATCGTCAGAGGGCAACTGGTTCGGCTCAAAGTGAAATAGGCCATCGGTCCACGTGAATAGACCATAGACGGTATCCAGGATGTCAGTGCGAATGCTTCCTACAATATCTGGCTGCGTGACGTGGCCAGCACTAATCAGAAGCATACCCAGTTCTTTGTCCGACTGCGTTCCCGCACGCGCCCGGATGATCTTTGCGCGCTCTTCGGAAAGCTTCCCACCCCGGGCAAGCACGCTGGCAAGGTGCCCATCCTTGCCGCTCATCGTAGAGTACACCAGTTTTCCTTCGCGAAAGAACAGGGTAGTGATGCCTGAAGGCACCTGAATCGTGAGCGCCCCGGTCTTGCGTGCAAGGTGGATCAGGTTCAACAATTGGGTCGTGCTAAAGTCCTTGAGGTTCCCTTTCAGCGCCATCTTGACCTACCCTTGTATGAGTTGTCCCTCCAGCCCCGGCACAGGCGCCCAGACCCAATGAGGTTCCATGATGCCCTGGGGGCTGTCTCATGGCCAATTATACCCCGTCTCATGGCTTTAGTCAACTGCCCCGTGACCCGTATTCGGAAGGTCAGCGATGCCACACTCAATCTGTGTTTAGTGCCCGAGTTGGACTTGTAGAAAGAACCAGGGCTATGCTATAATGGGCGGCACCGAGCTTTCGGGTCCGCCGGCGAGACCCGGCTGCTGATGGAGGATCGTACAGCATGAACAAGAGCCGCAAAAGGATAATGAAGGTGGTCGTTCTGGCGACTACCTTGCTGGGAGTTGCGCTCCTGGTTGCGGGCTGCCATTCTTCGGACACTGCCAGCCTTACACCAACCCCTACCAAGACGCCGCGCCCTGCTGACGCCAGAATGCCAGCCTTGCCGACCTCGAATAGTACGCCTACCGCATCCGCCACACCGACCAGTGTTGCCTCACCTACCGCCACTGAAGTATCGCCGACCTCAACGCCCACACCAGAGCCGACGCTGCCTCCTCTCGGGGATGCCTGGCCCACACTCGAGCCCAACCTTTGTCCCCTCACCGGCATGGAGGTCAGCGATCCAGCTCTATTGGAGCGACGCCCGCTCGCCATCAAGATCCAGAACGCCGCAATCTCGCGACCGCAGTACGGCCTTCCCCAGGCGGACATCGTATATGAACACCTGTCCGAGGCAGGCATAACCCGTTTCACTGGCATCTACCTTTGCCAGGACGTAGACAAGATCGGTTCAACACGCAGTGCGCGCTTTATTGACCTCGAGATCCCGGCCATGTACAAGAGCCTTCTGGCATTTTCCGGAACCAGCGCCGGCCTATATCCAAAGTTCTTGAATGCGGATTTCTACGACCGGGAGTTCTGCTACGGTTGGAACCTTCACTCCGAGGCCTTTTACCGGGATACGGAACTGCGCGAGCAAGGCATTCCCATAGAGCATACACTCTTTGCCGATCCCGACAAGATCTGGGAGATCGCCGACGAGTTAGACATTAATCAACCCCAGGAACTGCGCGACATGCATTTCTCTCAGGACACACCTGAGGGAGGCATGCCTGCAACTCACATCCATATCCCATTTCCTTCGAGTGACATGGTCGTCGACTACCGATATAACCCTGAACTCGGCGCCTACCTGCGCTGGGATGCAGGCGAACCTCATGTCGACGCCGCAACAGGCGAGCAGCTTGCTGCAACCAACGTCGTCGTCGTCTATGCTACCCATGTCGACACTGACATATACGAGGATGAGCCCCGCCGGAACCACCCCTCAGTCCAGATTCAGCTATGGGGCACGGGGCCTGCTGTCATATTCCGGGACGGTCAGGCCTTTGAGGGTCTGTGGGCTCGGCCACAGCGTGGCGACATGCTGGTTTTCCGCGACCTCACCGGTCAGATCCCTATTCCCCTGAAGCCGGGCAATATCTGGATTGAGCTCGTGCCGCTGGAGGGGCACAGGTGGGCATTCGAAGCTACCTGGGATGATACAGAGTAAGAGCCCATGATAACGAGCGAGCGCATACACTTCCATACCCAGGGCAATGGCCATATACTCGACATTACGGACCAGATCAGTCGTAAGCTTCGCAACTCGGGCATCAACAACGGCGTCATAACCCTTTTCACCCCAAGTTCGACGAGCGCTCTCACCACAACCGAATACGAGTCGGGCACTGTATCCGACCTCCAGCAGCTATTCGACCGCATCATTCCACCTGACCTGGAGTATCGTCATAACTTGCGATGGGGTGACAATAACGGTCACTCACACGCTCGGCATGCCCTGCTTGGACCGTCGCTGACGATCCCGTTTATCGAAGGTCAGATGACACTGGGGACCTGGCAGCAGATAGTCTATGTGGACTTTGACAACCGTGCACGATCCAGGACCGTGATCGTGCAGATCATGGGCGAGTAGGCCAGCATCGCGGCCTCAATCCCGACCCGATGGGTACAACCAGGGCTAAGAACAGCACGGAGAGATTCGCATGCCGCCTGAGAGCATCCGTCAGACAGACGGTGAGCGCTCTGGCATGAGCACCCGTTCCGCAAGCCCGCTGCGTGCCTGGATGCAGGCGAGAGCAAGGCTCATGCCTGATCTCCTGTCCCAGTCCCCCCCTTGGGTTCGCAGCGCCTTTGCCCACTCCTGGGCACCCATGCGGGCCCTTTCTCGGCAGCTTGAGTGCCTCCCGCCCCCCCTGTGGAACCGGCTGCAACGATGGGAGAGCGGATATGTCGTGCTTTGCACCACTGATTCCCGCTATGTCCCTGGTCCTGCCAGCATACGGCGCCAGCGCCTGACCAACGTCGCATTCGTGTCGATCGAGGATCTGGCCGTCGCCAACGAACGGACGATCCACACTCTGGGTCACCTTGTGGATCATCACCTCGGATGCGGTGGGGAAGCCGAAGGGCTTTGGCTCTCGGAGGGTGGTGGCGTGTCGCCCCGCTGGCAACAGGCAGGCCAGCGCCTGGCAGACCTCTACGGCCTCGGCTATGCTGTCGACCCAGTAGCACAAGCAAACGTGCGAGACTACTTTGCCCAATCCCTGGCCATATACTGCCTGGATTGGCAGCGCCTGAACGTGGCGGATCCGGCGATCGACAAGTGGTTTCGCAACACACTCTGGGTTGAGGCATTCTGGGCGGAACACGAGTAGCGAAAGGGGAACAGCAACCAAGATGGATCTCGAGAAGTACAGCTTGAGGCTCGCATCTCTGCGGCAGTTGCAGGCAGCGAACGGCGTCTCCTGTGTTGCGCTGATGCCAGGCGCCAACCTGCACTATTTCACCGGACTCGCAGCGCATCTGAGCGAACGACCCATGCTTGCCTTTGTGCCCTCAGCCGGGCAGCTTGCTGTTCTGCTCCCCCAGCTGGAGGCCCCCGCCGCTCGTCGCCTTCTGCCTGACGGCGCCCGCCTCTTCACCTACAGCGACGAGGAAGGACACGAACAAGCTTTTCACGAGGTAGCCGGGGAATTGGAGCTCGACGGCAGGACCGTTGGCATCGAATTCCTGGCGATGCGCGCACTGGAAATGCGTCGCATCGAACAGGCTGCCCCTGGCAGTCGCTTGCTTGCAGTCGAGCCCTGGCTGCCGGAGCTTCGCATGCACAAGGACGAAGTCGAGCTCGACTTCATGCGCAAGGCAGTGAGCATCGCCGAACAGGCGATGCAGGCTCTTCTCGATGCGCGTGCGATCCGTGCTGGGCGCAGTGAGTTGGAAATCGCAGCTGACCTCAAAGTCGCCTTGCTGCGCGCAGGATCGCAGAGTGATGCGTTCTCTCCCATTGTGGTAGCGGGACCCAACTCAGCTTCGCCCCATTCCGCTCCTTCGGACCGGCTCCTGCAGGCTGGAGAGCTTGTGGTTATAGACTGGGGAGCAGTGTACGAAGGCTATCGCTCCGACATCACGCGCACCTTCGTGCTGGACTCCCCAACACCCGAGATGGAGAGGATGCACGATGCGGTGCTGGTCGCCAATCAGGCAGGCAGGATGGCCGTCCGTCCCGGAATATCAGCTCAGGACATTGACCGCGCTGCGCGTCGATCCATCGTCCTAGCAGGATACGGAGAGTACTTTATTCACCGCACCGGACACGGTTTGGGACTGGAGACCCACGAACCACCCTACATCGTGGAGACCAATCAGGAACTACTGGCACAAGGAATGACCTTCACCGTAGAGCCGGGCATCTACCTGCCGGGCGTGGGCGGCGTGCGCATTGAAGACGACGTGGCAGTCACGCTAGACGGCGCGGATACGCTGACAACCCTGCCGCGCGACCTGGTATCTCTGTGAAACAAGGTCGACAGCTGGGCATTCGAGAATGAGCCTCGCCAAGCGGAGTGTAACGTCCGCAGCCTGGAACATCGTCGTCAGCATGGCCCGGGTGCTAGTGCTGATCGTGCGCTCCATCATTCTGGCGCGGTTCCTGCCAGTGGAGGTATTCGGCATCTATGCCTTTGCCATGTCGATCGTAACCCTCAGTTCGGCGCTTCCCGTCTTTGGGATGTGGGGCGCCTTTATACATCGAGCGCCGGAAAGTCAGGATGAGGAGGAGCTGGCAGCCGTCCACTTCACCCTGAAAGGGTTATTCACCCTCGGGTGGATGGCTATTCTGTTGGGCATCGCCCATTTCTTCACCAAGGGAGAAACTCGGGTCGCCTTGACCTTGCTGACGCTGGTCTACGGAGGTACGCACCTTGCCCAGACACCTCGGCTGATCCTCACTCGGCGCGTCGTACACCGTCGCATGGCTTTCTTGCAGCTCATTGATGCCATCCTCTCCAGTGTCCTGGCCATCGCCCTGGCCTGGCGTGGCGTCACACTGTGGGCGCTCCTCGCCACCGACATCGTCACCCTCGTAGTCACCATTTTGGGGCTCTACGTGTGGCGGCCCGTGTGGCTACCCCGCCTGGCCTGGTCGGCACCAATTGTCCGCTACTTGCTCAGCTTTGGTGGCCGAACCTTTATAGCTGATGTTCTGGCACGGGCCCTGGATCGGGTGGATGACCTTTGGACCGGCCTGGCGCTCGGCGAAACCGCACTGGGGTTCTACTCCCGGGCATACACTTTTGCTATCTACCCCAGATTCATCCTTGCCATGCCCATCAACAACGTCGCAGGCGGCACCTACGCCGAGCTGAAAGGCGACCGGCCGCGCCTCTCCAAAGCATTCTTTCGCACCAACGCCTTCCTGGTGCGAACTGGCTTCCTCTTGGGCGGGCTGCTCGCTTTGCTCGCCCCCGAATTCATCCACCTGGCCCTCGGTGACAAGTGGCTCCCCATGCTCACCGCTTTTCGGCTCATGCTCGTATACACCCTCTTCGATCCAATCAAGCTCACCGTCGCTGACGTCCTGACCGCCTCAGGATCGCCGGGGAAGGTGGTTCGAGCACGGGCCATCCAATTGGTCGTGCTCGCCGTTGGGCTCGTTAGCCTGGGTCCGTGGTTGGGCATCGCCGGTGTCGCCATCGCAGTGGACGCCATGTTGGTTGTGGGCATCGGGATCCTGCTTTGGCAGGTTCGTGCCTACGTGGACTACTCCATCAAGCGGCTGCTCTTCGTACCGTTCATTGCCTTGTTGGCAGGCATTGGTCTTGCCTCGGCAGCTGCGGCCATTTCTGGCCTGCAGAGTTCATACTGGCTCAGCGGCGCGACCAAAGCCGTCGTTTTTGCAGGCGCCTATTCGGCGATCGTCCTGCTAGTGGAACGACGCGAGATCCCGCGCTACGTCAGCTTGCTGCGGCAACTGACGCCTGCGCAAGTTCGAGAAGATGGAGACTGACATGACTCGACCCATCTTTGTCGTGGGCTCTGACAGATCGGGCACCACACTTCTGCGACTAATGCTGACCTGCCATCCTGATGTCGCGATTCCACCAGAGAGCCTGTTTGCGCTTGACTTGTACCCCGCCTGGGGCAATGTTCGCCTAAAGGATGCTGAACAGATCCAGTCACTCTGCGACGAACTGTACGCCGACGAGACGTTCAGGGAATGGCGCGTGGCACGTGCCAACCTTGAAAAGACGATCATGGGGCACCTGCCTCTGAGCTATGCCGAGTTCGTCGATCTTGTATACTTGACCTATGCACACCAACATCAGCCAACAGCGGTGCGCTGGGGCGACAAGAACCCAAGGTACGCCATGCACTTGCCATGGGTATGGCACCTCTTCCCTGACGCCAGGGTTATCCACATTATCCGGGACGGTCGCGCTGTCTTTAGCTCCTTCAGGGAGGCAAATCGCAAGGCCGGAATGACGATCTGGCCCGAGACAGTGAGCGCCGCAGCACGCAGTTGGACCATTCGATTGACTACAGCATGGCAGCACCGGACCAACCCCAACTATGCGGAGGTATTCTACGAAAACCTGGTTCAAGCGCCCGAGACCGAGCTGCGTCAGCTGTGCGCATTCCTTGACCTTGAGTACAACCCTGGCATGCTTGACTTCGCAGAGATGAACCGCAAGGAACAGCTGGTACCCAGGCATCGGCTTGCCTGGCACAGTGCCACCTTGAGGCCCGTGCAGGATTCAAAGGTGGCAGCGTGGCAAGACGCACTGAGTGCTTCTGATGTCGCACGATTCGAGTTGATGGCAGGGCATCACCTCGTCAGATGTGGCTACCCAATCAGAGCAGGTAGACTCGGGCGATTTCGGATCGTGAACACGCTTTCGCTGTACGGGGCCACACTCTTGAGGAAGCTTCGCAGTGTGCACACGTGAAATGCGAGTACTTGATCTCGGTCTTGGACCTGTGAGCTTTGATGGAGTAGCTCTATGAGCCAATGCAAGAACATCCTGATCGTGGTTTTCGACTGTCTGAGGCCCGATCATCTGTCCAACCTGGGCTATCACGGTACACACACGCCTACCTTTGACCGGTTTGCCAGCGAAGGCACGCTGTTTACCAATGCATATTGCCAGGCACCCAACACCTGGATCTCGCACGCCAGTCTGTTCACGGGATGCAATCCTTACGTACATGGCGTGAGGACACCCACGAGGAAGCTGTCGCAGGACCTCAGGGTGATGGCCGAGGTATTCCGCGAGGCCGGGTACGCTACTTTCGGACTCCCCGCGATGTCGCTGTTGAGCCCCGAAGCCGGTTTCGCGCGAGGGTTTGACGAGTATATCCTCGATGGCCTGCGCAGCGAGCCCGGGGTCCTGGCACATCGCTACGATCGCACCGCTGACGAGACCCTGGCTCGAACCAGAGACTGGATCCGCAGAGTCTCCCCGCCCTTCTTTGGGTGGATACATTACTTTGGCACCCACAAAGTCGAGGACCATCTCTTCGATCTGCCCGAGGACTTTCGGCGCAGCCACTCGCCCTACGCACAATACTACGATGGCAAGGTCTCCTTCGCCGATCAGCGATTCCTATCACCTCTGGTGGACGAGCTGTCCGCACTGGGTCTACTGGAGGACACGATTGTGGTGCTATGGAGCGACCATGGCGAAGACTTGCACGCCATAGAGCATGGCCGCAACTGGGGGCACAATTGGGGGCTCACCGAGGAAGTCATGCGGACCGTACTCATCATGAGGGGCCCGGGACTATCGGCCGATAGGCACGAGGGCCTTGCCAGAAGCATCGACATCTTTCCCACCCTTGTTGACCTTGTTGGCCTTCGTCCGCTTCCCCAGTTCGAGGGCAGGTCGTTGGTCCGAGATAGTCTCACGCCCGAAGATGCAGTCTACATGGAGAATCTGTGCCAAGGGTTCGCAGCTATACGCAGAGGAAGATACAAGCTGGTGCTCGCAGAGCGCAGCCCGACGGAGGAAGGAAGCTGGAGGTGGAAGGCGTCCCTTGTGCGCAAGACCGTGAGGCAGGTGATGCCAGCGGGCGTGAAGAGACTGCGCCACAGGCTGCGCCGCACGGACGTCTCGATCTGGTGTAGCACAGAGGGTGAGCCCGAGGAGGTGATGCAGAGACTCCTTGAGCGTGGCATCACCAGCCTGTACGATCTCGAAGCCGATCCGGACGAGCGCTATGACCTGGCCGCCACCAAGCCAACGCTGGTCGGGGAGTTGCGGCAATGTTTGACCGAAATCATAGAACGCACGGCGCACAGCACCGAGATGAGCATGAGTGATGAGGACCGTGAGCAAATCGAGGAGCGTCTCAGGGGTCTTGGCTATCTCTAATATGACAAGTGCAACAATACAGGCACAGCTCGGCTACAGTGCCAGAAGTTCAGATGTTTGAACAAGGAGCTCGACAGTGAGAATCTCTCATGGATACCATTTCGTATTCCTGGCCTATCCCAGAACGGCAAGCAAGTCAGTTCGAGCGCTGCTTGATCCCTACTCGGACATCCAGGGCGTGCACCCCACAAGAACCGGGCGCAAGCACCCGTTCGCACAACATATGACTGCCAAGGAAGCGAAAGCCATCTTTGATCAGAACGGGTGGGACTGGTTCAGCTACCGGCGCTTTTGCTTCGTCCGGAATCCCTATACGCGGGTTGTTTCTCTGTACCATCACCACCGAAGCATGCGGACGCGGAGAGCCCCAGGCTTCGCTCCCATACCCAGGATCAAAGCACTCGTAAAGTACCGGCTGGAGCGTCCAAAGTCATTCAAAGAGTATGTCCTCACCCTTGAAAAGCATCAAGGCATGACCATGCCACTCTATGACTTTATCCACGACGATGCTGGGATCTGCCTAGTAGACGATGTGCTCAAGTTTGAGGAGCTGACGGACGAGCTCCCGGGCTACCTGAGCCAACTGGGGATACAGATCCGACACGAGGACATTCCTATGGTTGGGTCGTCAGACATCCGGGAGTACAAGAGCTTCTACGATTCGGAGACTCGGGGCTTTGTCCAGAGCTTCTATCGGTACGAACTCGACCGATTCGGATATAGCTTCGAGGACATGAACTAGCTTAGCCAGCGCTTGCGACGACAGGCGACGGCTTTGGCAAGGAGAGAGCGTGATCGACATACTGGAGAGACGGCAGCGCGAGGCAGTACGCTGGTTCCACAGTCTGAGCGTGAACCGCGCGCGGGCCAGTCACCCGGGTCCCCGGGTGGTAGCCAACAGCATACCAAAGGCGGGCACGCACCTTCTTACTCGTTGCCTCCACCTGTTCCCCGACATCGAGGACTCGGGCTTGCGCATCCGGGGTCGCGTAAGGTACAAGGCCCTCAAGAAGCGCCTGAATCAGGTTGGCGGAGGATGCTTCATACCCTTGCATCTCTTCTTCACACCCCGGAGAGAGCAGCTTCTCACCGACTTGGCCTTCGCCATGGTTCTGATCACGCGCGATCCGCGGGACATTGCCACCTCCCACTTCCATTACGTCGCGCATGGGGCTCGGCTCCATCAGCTTCGAGGCTACTACCAAGCCCTTCCCGATGATTCCGCCAGACTCATGACCTCCATTCAGGGCATTCCCCAATCTGAATGGCGAGATCGTGTACGCCTGTCGGACATCAACCGCAGATGCCGCGCTTTCCTGGACTGGGCGGATCGTGGTGCCTGCGTTGTGCAGTTCGAAAAGCTAGTCGGACCGCTGGGCGGCGGGACGCAGGAGGAGCAGCGTGGCGAGATTAGTAAGGTAGCCAGGCATCTAAACCTGGAGCTGGACCCTGCAACACTGAACCACATTGCCTCCAACGTGTATTCTCGCAAAACCTCAACCTTCCGCAAGGGCACTATCGGCGATTGGGCAAATCACATGGCGCCAGAGCACAAGGCAGCCTTCAATGAGGTCGCGGGCCAGCTCTTGATCGACCTCGGGTATGAAGCGGATGATAACTGGTAGACGAACCGGGCATGCCGTTGCTGGCTCGCGACGCCAGGGCGCAGGTCATTGGGAAGGCGCACCGTGAACATCCTGCAGATCAGTTCAGCTGCCGACTCGGGCGGCGCGGGCGTTGCGATGGCACGCCTGCACCGCGCCTTGAATCGCCAGGGACACCACTCGCACACAGTGGCTCGGCTCCGGAGGACGCCCCAACCCGGCGTGCTGACCCTCCCCGAGGCCTTGAGCGCAGGGCAGTCGCTCGTGCATCGCTCAATCAACAATGCACGCATGCAACTCGATGCTTGGTTCAGCCTCCCTCGGGTGTACCGGTCGACCGAGCAGCTCCTCCACACAGCACTATTCAAGAAAGCTGACGTCGTCCAGTTGCACAACCTGCACGGCTTCTACTTTAACTATGATTTGCTGCCCAAGATCTCCAGACTCAAGCCAGTCGTCTGGACATTGCATGACATGTGGGCCCTGACGGGGCACTGTGCCTATTCCTACGATTGCGAGCGCTGGCAGACAGGCTGCTTCAGTTGCCCCCTCTTGCGCGGCAAAGGCCGCCAGCTGGTCGAGCCCAGGCCAACCCTGCTTGACCGCACAGCCATGCGGTGGCAGAAGAAGAAAGACCTCTACAGGAACAGCAAACTGCACATCGTGACGCCCTCGCTGTGGCTTGCCGGAAAGGTCCAGAGGAGCACGCTTGCTGGTGCCCTGAGCATCCAATGCATTCCCAATGGCGTTGACCTGTCGGTGTTCTGTCCCACGGACCAAGCATCCGCGCGCGAGACCCTGGGAGTTCCACACGGGGCAAAGGTGCTCCTATTCGTCGCTGCCAAGGTCACCCAGGGCCGGAAAGGACTGGCTTACCTATACAAAGCCCTTCATCTCCTCCGACAGACCAAGGAACTCGTCGTTTTGACCGTTGGCAGTGCGGGGCGCGACCTTGACGAGATCCCAGGCTATGAGCAGATCCACCTAGGGCAGCTGACCGAAGAGAGGCGGATCAACCTGGCGTATTGCGCTGCAGATCTGTATGTGCTGCCCACGCTGGCGGACAACCAGCCACTGACTGCCGTCGAGTCACTCGCGAGCGGCACGCCTGTCGTCTGCTTCGACGTCGGCGGCCTGCCCGAGACGGTGCAACATATGCGCACCGGATACCTGGCCCGTTGCGGGGACGCGGCCGATCTGGCAACCGGAATGCGCATGCTGCTGGAGGACGACGGCCTCCGGGCGCGGATGCGCAGCAACTCCAGGGACTTTGCGCTAGCTCATTACGCCCTTGAGGAACAGGCCAATCGTTATGTCGAGATCTACGAACATGCGGTCCACACTCAGCGGCGACTCGCAGAGGGTTCGGACCTATGAAAGGCAAACCGCTGGTCTCTATCGTCACGCCATCGTTCAATCAGGGCCGTTTCCTCCGGGAAACCATCGAGTCGGTCCTGGCACAGACCTACGAGCCAATTGAGTACCTTGTGATCGACGGCGGCTCTGACGACAATAGCGTCGAGATCATCCACAGTTACGCCGACCGCCTGGCCTACTCAGTTTCCGAGCCCGATCGAGGCCAGTCCCACGCCATCAACAAGGGGCTCCGGCGGTGCACGGGATCCATCATCGGATGGCTCAACTCAGACGATACTCTGATGCCTGACACAGTGGCTCGAGTCGTTCAAGCCATGCAGGAACCTCCCATGGTTGTCCATGGCAGTGTTCGTCTCATCGATGCTGAAGGCAAAATCGTCGCCCGACCAAAACTGGCCAAGCGCAACCAGGAGTTTGGCCTCCAGACCATCGTTGGCGAAGGTCTCGTGAACCAGCCCGGTGCCTTTTGGAACCGCGCCGCAATGGACTGTGCCGGCGTCCTAAACGAAGGCCTGAACTACATCATGGATTATGAGCTGTGGGTTCGTATGGCCTTGCGTGGTGTCCAGTTCAGACGTCTTGCAGACCCGCCTTTCGCCACATACCGGCTGACCAGCGACACCAAGACCGTGGGCGCACTGTTCAAGGTAGGGCTGGAGAAGCTCGCTGTACTTGACCAGCTTCTGTCCGATCCCGAACTGCCGCGAAAGACTGGCCTTTCGCCGGCAGAGCTCGAGCGCCAGGCAAATCGGGCGCGCGCCCTCGCCAGCCTGAAAGTGGCCCGAGGCTATGCACGCCTGCCAGAGCGGCGCCCTGAGGCGTTGCGCTGGCTGGCTCGGGCCGCCTGGTTGTGGCCGCCCTGCTTGCTGCTGGCACCCGAGCAACTTGCCAAGCGCCTGTGGGTGGGCCTGCGTACCCGTCTCGGCGCCGAACCGCCCACCTGGTAGTTCGGATGACAACTGGTGCACAGGAGAAGTAGACAATAATGCTCCCTTCCGAGGCTCGCCCGATCTTTATCGTCGGAGTACACAGATCCGGCACCACCCTTCTGCGCTACATGCTCAGCAGCCACTCGCGGATCTACATCCCGCCCGAGTCCGACTTTATCCCTTACTTCTTTCTGCGCGATCCGATTGGCGAGCTGAGCGACGAACAAATAGCGCGCATGCTGCGCATTGTGTTTGAGCGCTACCGCTTTGCCAAGGAATGGCAGGGCAACCCGCCTGCCTTGGAACAATTCATCGCCTCTCTTTCCGGACGCACGCCTGCAGCTTTCCTCGACGCACTGTATGGTGCGTACGCGAGACAATACGGTGCAGAACGTTGGGGCGACAAGACGCCAATCTATGCTAGCTACCTTACTCTCCTTCACCGTATATTTCCTAATGCCCAGTTTCTGCATATCATCCGGGACGGGCGCGATGCCGCACTCTCGATGCTGGACAAGTACGAACGCGAGGAATTCCACGTAGATGTCTTTTTCGCTGCCCGCAACTGGGTGCGGCGTATTCGTCGGGCTCAGCGTGCAGGTTCGCGGCTCGGGCCGGACCTTTACTATGAACTGCGCTACGAGCGCCTCATTCAAGACCCCGAGGGAGAGCTTTGCGCCGTATGCGAGTTCCTCGGCGAAACCTTCGAGCCTGGTATGCTCGAATACCACCAGGTGGCCCGCGAGCGCATCGCAACCGACAGTCACTTCTTCTCCAACGTCCGAAACCCGCCAAGTCACAAGCGAGTTGGCCGCTGGCAGTCCGAAATGCCCGTGAAGGACCAGCGGCTGGTCCAGTTCGTAGCGGGCAAATTGCTCACCGAGCTCGGTTACCCGATGGTCGATCTCGGAACGATGTCAGCCCTAGAAGTGGTGCGGATGGCGCTGTTGGCGTCCAAGTACGCCATCCTGCAGGTAGGCCGCCGCGTGCTTCAGGTAGCCGGCTTGTTCCCGCCGATCTAGAGGACTTGCCCAATGCGAATTCTCTGTCTCACGTCTCGACTGCCGTACCCGCCCGATCGAGGTGACCGGCTCCGGGCCTTTCATTTCATCGAGCACCTTTCTCAAGAGCACGAACTTGGCCTGGCCTCGTTCATTGCCAGCGAATCGGAGCGAGACCATCTGCCTGCCCTGAGGGCCTACTGCCGCGATGTGCAGGTGCTGCCCATGAGCCCCCGGCGCTCGGCACTGGGCGCCGCACTGAACGTCTGGCGGAGGGAGCCCCTCCAGACTTTGTACTATCGCCTCGGGGCCATGCAGCGCATGGTCGACAGCATGATCGCCACGTCCAGTTGTCAGGCCGTCTACGTCCATCTCTTTCGCATGGCGCCCTACGTCGCCAATCACAGGCAACTCTACCGGATCGCGGACCTCACTGATGTCATCTCCAGGGAGATCGACCTGTCGCTCCCATTTCGTGGACTTGGATCCCGCGCCGTCTATCGACTTGAAAAGGACCGAATCGCCCGATACGAGCGGTGGATCGCGCAGAGCTTTGAAGAGACCTGGCTGATCTCGGAATCGGATCGGCTGGCGCTGGCCCGAGAGTGCCCTGGGGCCAACATCAGGCTGGTGCCGAACGGCGTTGACCTGGAGCAGTTTCATCCCACTGGTGAACCGGCTGTGCCCCACAGTTTGATCTTTGTCGGCCACCTGCGCGTGCTGCATAACATCGATGCTGCAACCTACCTGGCCCGGGAGGTCTTGCCCCTCGTTCAGAAAGAGATAGGCGACTGCAAACTCAGCATCGTGGGAGCAGATCCCGCTCCCCAGATCCGGCGCCTGGCCGAGGAACCTGCTATCACAGTGACCGGTTTCGTACCCGATCTGAATGCGCATCTCAACCGGTCCGCTGTCTTTGTCGCGCCCTTGCGCTTTGCCGCCGGCATCCAGAACAAGGTCCTGGAAGCAATGGCAGCAGGCAAGCCGGTGGTCACGACCTCCCTGATCAATGATGGGCTCGGCGCCGAGCCGGGCCGCCAGATACTTGTGGCCGACGACGCCCAGGCGATCGCCCGCCAGATCACAAGATTGCTGGCCGACCCGGCATTGAGGGAACGGATCGGCAGCGCCGGCCGTCAGTTCGTGGAGCAGCGCTACAGCTGGGGGCACGCACTTGAGCGGATGCGGACCATTGAGGAGCTCTTGAAGCAACCCCTCGACCCTACCTGAGCCAGTGCGCTGCCTGCGACCCAGATTTGCGCCTGGCGTTGCAGGGTCGCAAGCACCGCTCAGGCTTCCCATCTGGCTGGAATGTGCTATAATAGCCCACACTGAGGCGGCTAGGCCGAGCTGGTCGTGCCGCCAACGGAGAGCTGGTCCATTGATTGGATTGACCGCCCTCCGGACCATCGAAAAGGCAAAGAGAGCGGCAACGGGTATGGTACAATGAGAATTCTCGTTACGGGTGGGGCAGGCTATATCGGATCCAACCTCGTAGATGCCTTGCTGTCTGGCGGTCACAGCGTAGCTGTCGTGGACAACCTCTCCACCGGCAGGATCGCCAACATACAGCACCTGCTCGGCCATGAGCGCTTTCGCTTTGTCAATGACACCATCCTCAACGAACCACTGATCGACCGCCTGATTGCAGACGTCGACCAGGTATATCACCTGGCTGCAGTGGTAGGGGTCAAGTACGTCCTTAGCGACCCCCTCCAAGGCATCAAAACCAATATCGCCGGAACGGAACTCGTTCTCCACCATGCTCGCAGGCATTGGAAGCGAACCGTCGTCGCATCAAGCTCAGAGGTATATGGCAAGAACCCCAACCTGCCCTGGTCAGAAGAGGACGACTGCCTACTGGGTTCCACAGACGTCAGGCGATGGTCCTACGCCTTGTCCAAGGCCATTGACGAGCACTGCGCCCTAGCGCACGCGCGAGATGGACTTCCTGTGTCCGTCGTGCGGTACTTTAACTCCTACGGTCCTCGTCTCAATGCAAGCGGCTATGGCAGCGTCGTAGCCAGATTCATCAGTCAGGCACTGGCGGGCCAGCCGATAACAGTATATGGCGATGGGTTACAGACTCGCTGTTTCACCTACGTAACGGACACAGTGCGCGGCACCATGCTGGCGGCGACCGTGCCCGAGGCCACCGGCAAGGTATTCAACATCGGCGCCGACGGGGAGATCACCATCGCCGCTCTGGCCGAGTTGGTGCGCGCCCTGGCGGGCTCCGACTCTGCCATCGTCAATGTCCCCGTCGAGGACGTCTTCGGCGAGCGCTTTGAGGAAACGCGACGCCGAGTGCCGGACGTACGACGGGCAGCCGACGTGCTTGGTTTCCGGGCCGCCACGCCGCTTGAGGACGGACTGCGAGCCACCATCGATTGGTTCCGGCAAACTGGGTCCGCCGCTGGCGGATAGAGACTAGTACGCACTCATACAAGCTGGACAGCGTGTGGACGGGATGCACTATGCGCTGAACAGGGGAAGGTTTCATGCGAACCAGACTGGGAGCTATTTGCGATAAGATAATCGAGGCAGGGTGGCTTGCCGCCATCATCATCGTGCCCTTGTTCTTCAACATCCACACCAACCGGGTTTTCGAGCCCGACAAGCTCTCCCTACTCCGCTCCATCGCCCTAGTAATGGCCGCAGCCTGGCTGATCCGGGCCGTCGAGGATTGGCGCACTGGCTGGGAGCCGGATGGGTTGGGCGGAAGGGAGATACCGTTTCTGCAGCGCGTCTACAGGACTCCCCTGGTCATACCCACGCTGCTGCTGGTGCTGAGCTATTTGATCAGCACGGTCCTCTCGATTGCCTGGAGGCTCAGCCTGCTAGGGAGCTACCAGCGACTGCAGGGCACCTATACCACCCTTGCCTACATCGTGATTTTTTTCCTCATGCTCGAGGGACTGCGGACAAAGCGGCAGTTCAACCGCATCATCAACACTGCCATTGTGGTCAGCTTTCCTATCGCCCTCTATGCATTGATCCAGCACTTTGGGCTGGATCCACTGCCCTGGGGAGGCAACGTCACCAAGCGCGTTGCCTCGACCATGGGCAATGCCATCTTTGTCGGCGCCTACATGATCATGATCGTACCCCTAACCTTGACCAGGCTCATGGAAAACTGGAAAGAGGCTACCGGCCACATTCAGACCCGCGACATCCTGCTGGGTGGACTGGCCTTCATTCTCCTGGTCATTGTCCTCTTGGTCGCCATGCTCTGGCACCCAAAAGGTGGGATGGCTTGGATACGATGGGTGGGTCTCTTGGTCGGTATCGCGCTGGAGATACTGATCTACGCCCTCAGCCCGGCTGAAGGCCGGTCCAAGATACTGGCCATCTCCCTGCCCCTTACCTTTGCCTTCATGGTAGGATTCCTCTGGGTCCTGGAAATCGTCATCCCGACAGCAGACCCAACCAAGTCGTTCTGGTTTGGCCTCGGTGCCGTGTTCGTCTTTCTGTTGGCCATGGCGCTCTTTGCCTACTACCTGCGCAAATCCGTTGCACGGTTGCTCCTACTAGCCGGCTACTTTGTCATCCTCATTGCACAGGTCATATCCATCTTCTACACCCAGAGCCGCGGACCCGCGCTCGGCCTGCTCGCGGGTCCGCTTGTCTACTTGGCCGTGACTGGCCTGGCAAAGCGAAGGATCTGGCTGACTTGGGCAGTCAGCACGTTGGCGGTCACCGCGGCGCTGTTCCTCGTCATCTTCAACACCGTTGACTCGCCCCTCATGGACACACTGCGCGAAGTTCCCTACATCGGGCGGCTGGGTAAGGTGCTGCAAACCGAGGAAGGCACCGGCCGCGTGCGCATCCTGATTTGGGAGGGCGTCACCGAACTGATGGACTGGCACGAGCCCCTCGAAACGCCGGGTGAGGATGGGGGACCCGATGCACTCAATGCACTGCGACCGATCATTGGCTATGGCCCAGAGGCCATGTATGTAGCGTTCAACCGCTTCTACCCACCCGAGCTCGCCCATTTCGAGAAACGGAACGCCTCGCCCGACCGTTCTCACAACGAAACCTTTGATGCCCTTGTGACCAGGGGCTATCTCGGCCTGGCAGTGTACCTGTTCCTCTTCACCAGCGTCTTCTACTTCGCCTTCAAGTGGTTGGGCTTCATCCGTGAGAACTGGCAGAAGATAGCATTCCTGGCCTCCTGGGCAGTCGGAGGCCTCCTTGGCACGGTCGGATTTTGGGCGTGGCGGGGACCAGCCTATGTCAGCGTGGGGCTGCCCATAGGCGCCCTCTTGGGCCTTGCGGTCTACCTCCTGATCCTGCTACTGCATGCGACGTTCTGGCAGGGAGACTGGCGAGAGTCCCGCGGGTGGCGTAAGGCAGCCTTCGTCGGCTCGTGGATCAGCGGGATCGTGATTGGCTCCGCTGGCTTGTGGGCATCGCATGTACCTAACTACTTCGCTGTAGGTGTACTCATCCCAGCAACTGTGGGACTCTTGCTCTACTTCTTTACCGAGTTCTTCGCTGCGGTTCGCGGACCTTCGGCAGAACCAGCAAAGGGCGGACACTGGCACATTTGGCTTATTGCGTTGCTCGCAGCCGCCGTCGCCCACTTTGTCGAGATCCAGTTCGGAATCGCCATTGCTGCCACGCGCACCTACTTCTGGGTTGCAGCCGCCATGTTGGTGGTGCTTGGCATTCGCTTCGCATCGCAGCCCGATGAGACAGAGACCGCAACACAGGAGGAGAAACAGGATCGAGATCTGATCCGAACCACATCACGTCGGCGTCGGCGCAGAGCTTCTCGAGCCCCAGCTAGAAAGCCGGCACCGAATCTCGAGTGGCTGGGCTCACTCATCGTCCTGAGCATTCTGGCAATCCTGATCGTTGGCACCATGTTCTTCGACTGGACCGTCCCGCTCGCCAAAGAGTCGAGCCCGCTTACTACCATCTGGAAGTCGCTCACCGAGGCAGACGGAAAGACCTCTTTGGTCATGCTTGCCCTCTTTGCGGCTACCTGGCTTATGCTTGGCATCGTGGGCCTGGCAGAGCTGGCGACCAGCGATGAGTCCGCGAACAAGACGCGCGGGGACTGGCTGAAGGCAGCAGGCATCTTCGCCTTGGCGTCCTCTGTCGGCGCTCTCGTTTATGCCATCTTCCACGCAGCGAACCTCGATCCGGCCTCGGTCACGGCCACTGGCATCATCGAGGACAATCCGGTGGTAGGTGCCGTCACAACCTACTTTGGTTTCCTTCTGGCCATCATTCTCGTCCTGGCTGCGGCACTCGCTATGTTGTTCCGGCGCTGGACCATGCCCTGGCGATGGATCGGGAAGCTGCGTGATGTCGGCGTGATCGTATCGCTGGTGCTCGCTCCTGTCGTTGCCATTGTGCTGATCTTTGTCACGAACATCCGCATCGTCAGTGCTGACATCTGGTACAAACAGGGGCTTAGTTCGGAGCGCCTTGATCAATGGGACTTGGCCATGGAGTTCTATTCCGGAGCTACCAACTTGGCCGAGGATGAGGATTTCTACTACCTGTTCCTGGGCAGAGCCCTCTTGCAGAAAGCGGGGACCGTCAGCGGCGCGGCTAGGGTATCGTGGCTGCTAGAAAGCGAGAGAGCCCTGCAGACCGCCGTTGAGCTCGCGCCCCTGAATCCGGACCACTCGCGCAACCTCTCCAAACTCTATCTGACTTGGGCGGGGTTCAGCACAGGAGAGCAGCGTGCGGAGCTCGTCGAAAAGGCTCTTGTCTACTCCGACCAGGCCATTGCCCTCAGCCCCAACACCGCCGACATCTGGAACGAGCGAGCCCAGATCTATGCCACTGTGGGCGACGTCGAGAAGGCCAAAGAAGTCTACGAGGAGTCATTGGCCGTCGACGACGAGTACGCAAGGACCCATCTCTCCTTGGGCGAGCTGTACGAGACCCAGGAGCGGTGGGCAGATGCTGCCGCAGAGTACTCAAGAGCCAAGGAGCTCAACCCCAAACTCATTGAGGCATACAGCGATCTGGGCAACGCGTACCTGCAAATGGGCGACGTCGAGAAGGCCAAAGAAGTCTACGAAGAGTCATTGGCCATCGATGACGAGTACGCAAGGACCCATCTTTTCCTGGGCAGGCTGTACGAGGCCCAGGAGCGGTGGGCAGATGCTGCCGCAGAGTACTTGAGAGCCATCGAGCTCAACCCTAAACTCACCGAGGCATACAGCGATCTGGGCAACGCGTACCTACAAATGGGCGACCTGGAGCGCGCACTTGAGGCCTATACTATCGCTGCCAAGGCCAACACCAGCAACCCCATCGCCCACGGCGCACTTGCCTATATCTATACTATGCTAGGCGATGCTGACCGCGCAATCACTGAGAACCTCGCCGTCATAGATCTGCTTCCTGACGACTATAATAGCTACAGGAATCTCGCAGTCCTCTATGGACAGGAAGGTGACATCGTCAAAGCACTATCCGCGGCCGAAAAGGCACTGACCCTGGCGTCAGAAGAGGACGTCACATGGTTGGAACAATACATCGAGGAGCTAAGAACCATGCTAAGCAGTTCATCGTCTACCGCCCGTAACGGCATGTACAGCGCACCGCCACCCTTGGTTATCGATCCCACGAAATCCTATCAGGCCACCATCGTCACCGAGAAGGGAGACATCGTCATAGAGCTGTACGCCGATCGCGTGCCCACCACCGTCAGCAACTTTGTCTTCCTCGCACGTGAGGGATTCTACGACGACACCACCTTCCACCGCGTCATTCCCGGATTCATGGCCCAGGCAGGCGATCCCCTCGGTACAGGCACTGGTGGACCAGGCTATACCTTCGCGGACGAGTTCGACGAGACGCTCCGCCACGACGGCCCTGGCGTTCTCTCGATGGCCAACCGCGGCGCCAACACCAACGGCAGTCAGTTCTTTATCACCTACGCTGCCACAGACTGGCTGGATGGGCGTCACGCCGTCTTTGGGCGCGTGATCGAGGGTATGGACGTTCTCAACTCGCTCACGCCACGCGATCCGGGCGCCAACCCCGGATACGAGGGCGACGCCATCCTTACTATCCGCATTCAGGAAGACTAACCGGTGAGTTGAATGAACGCCACTTTCCTGCTCATCTTTGCCAGCGCACTGGTGATGGCCATCGGCGGCACACCATTGATTCGCCGTGTCGCTATCCGGCTTGGCGTCATCGACGAACCTAACGCGCGCAAGATCCACACCGACCCTATCCCCCTACTGGGCGGTGTGGCAATCTATGGGGCGTTCATCGCTGCCCTATTGCTATTTGGCAGCCGCTACCGTCTTAATGAGTTGGTCAGCATCCTCGTGGGAGCCAGTCTCATGTCCTTCTTGAGTGTGTGGGACGATCGACAAGGCCTCAGTCCGCTGCTAAAGCTCGCGGGGCAGTTTCTTGCCGCATCGATCCTCGTGATCTCGGGTGTGTACATCGGCACCTTCCCATGGGAAGCGCTCAACATCGCTCTGACGCTCCTCTGGGTCGTCGTCGTGACCAATGCCATGAACCTACTGGACAACATGGACGGCTTGTCCGGAGGTGTGGGCGCAGTGGCTGCCGTCTTTTTCCTGCTGTTGGCAGCCATGAACAACCAGTACCTGGTGGGCGCCCTGTCAGCAGCCCTGGTGGGAGCCTGCCTTGGGTTTCTCGTCTACAACTTTAATCCGGCCAGCATCTTCATGGGCGATGCCGGGGCTCTATTCCTCGGATTCATCCTGGCAGCAGTGGCCATCAAGCTACGCTTCCCCGAGGGCGTCCAGATTGTCACCTGGATGGTGCCGGTCCTGATCCTCGGCCTACCCCTCTTTGACACGGCGATGGTCATCGTCTCAAGGCTGCGCAGAGGGTACAACCCGCTCACCACCCCAGGCAAGGACCATGTCTCTCACCGGCTCGTGGCCTTGGGCTATACGCGACGGGAAGCGGTGCTCATCTGCTACTTGATCTGCGCTGGCTTGGGCATCATTGCCTTGTTCATCACACAGGCAAACATCCTGGAGGGCTACATCGTGGGCGGTATCATGGCCCTCGTCGGTTTGGCGGCTCTTGTTCGGCTGGAGAGGATAGACTTTCCAGGCAAGCAAGCAAGAGGCGACTTATTCAAGCGAAGAGGCCACTGATGGACGCTCTGGCGCGCAAGATCGCGGATAGGTCAGCCCGCGTGGCGGTCATCGGGCTCGGATACGTCGGCCTGCCCCTTGCTGTAGGCTTTGCCAGGGCAGGCTATCAGGTGCTGGGTCTGGACGTGGATGAGCGCAAGCTCGCCGCACTGAGCGAGGGCCGATCCTACATCCAAGACGTGGCGAGTCCCGATATCATGGCTGTTGTGCAAGCCGGCAGGCTATCCGCCACCAGCAACTACGATCTGCTTGCCCGGACCGATGCGATATTCATCTGTGTTCCCACGCCTTTCGACGCCATGAAAGCGCCTGACCTCTCCTACATCGAGGAGGCAGCTCGGGGAATTACCGCGCGTCTGAAAGCAGGCCAGCTCATCGTCCTGCAGAGCACGACCTATCCTGGCACGACCGAGGAGTTTGTGCTTCCCATCCTTGAGGAGTCGGGACTCAAGGCAGGAGAGGACTTTTGCCTGGCCTTTTCACCTGAGCGTATCAACCCGGGAGATCGCGAGTACTCTGTGGAGAACACGCCCAAAGTTGTGGGCGGTGTGACCCCTCGATGTTCTGAATTGGGGCGCATGTTGCTCCTCGAACTGTTTCCCCACGTGCACGTTGTCAGCTCTACTCGCGCCGCCGAGATGTCCAAGCTGCTCGAAAACATCTTTCGCAGTGTCAACATCGCGCTGGTCAACGAGTTGGCTCTCCTGTCCGAACGGATGGGCATCGATATGTGGGAGGTTATTGAAGCAGCAAAGACCAAGCCTTTTGGCTTCATGCCCTTCTACCCAGGCCCGGGCGTCGGCGGTCACTGCATACCGGTGGATCCCTATTACCTCAGCTGGAAAGCCCGCGAATACGACTTTTACACCAAGTTCATCGAGTTAGCGGCCGAGGTGAACCAGACGATGCCCTACCATGTGGTAGACCTTATCGCCCAGGCGCTGAGCGCGGCTGGCAAGCCACTCGATGGGGCGCAGGTCTTGGTACTAGGAGTCGCATTCAAGCGCGACACCGACGATGCCCGTAATTCACCTGCAGAGCGGATTATCGAGCTGCTGCTCAGACGAGGTGCCCAGGTCGAGTACAGCGATCCCCTTGTGCCACGATATCCCGTCGGGCGCGATGTCTTCTTCCCGGCAGAGCGCCTGCTCGAGAGCGTAGAGTTGACAGACCAGACTCTCAAGGATGCGGACTGTGTGGTCATTCTCGCCGCACACCGAGCGGTGGACTATGCTCGGGTCATGCGACAGACAGAGCTGATCGTGGATGCGGTCAACGCCACCCACGGCCTGAGCGGGACTGCCCGTGTTGTACGCATCGGCGCACCGGCGCCACCCCTAAAGCCTCGATGAGCGACCCACAGCCGCCAGCAGGCCCGCGCCAA
>JBFFCR010000003.1:0-37371 GCA_041559855.1 Anaerolineae bacterium
GGCCGAGGACCGCGAGTTCGACCGTCGCTTCCGCCGCGAGGCCAAAGCCCTGGCCCGGCTGGCCCAGGCCCGTGAGACGCACGGACAGCACGAGGAGATAGGATGGTACCACACATGAGAAAACGCACAACGCATCAATCACAGATGGAGCCGCGAGCAGCCCGGCGGCGGGATACAGGCCGTGCCCCCAGGTGGCGAGCAGCTGCACAGCCTGCCCTGCTGGGCGTGCTGTTTCTGTTCGTGGCGCTGCTGCTGAGTGGTTGCAACGGCGACGTGCCCTATGAGGCGCGCCGCCTGCTCTACGAGCTGGAGTCGCTGCTCGATGAGCTCGAACCGCTAGTGGAGGCCGCGCGCTGGGCCTTTGCCATTGCCGGCCTGGCACTGCTGGTCGCCGGCTACAAGATCTACCGTTTCGTGATCGCGCTGCCAGGCTTTGTGATCGGCGCGCTACTGGGCGCTGGGCTGGGATACGCTGGCGCCGACGAGAACTGGCTGATGGCCATCCTAGGGTTGATCCTTGGCGGCATGGCAGGGGCGGCGCTGGCACTGCTGCTCCACGACCTGGCCGTGTTCCTCCTCGGCGCCCTGATCGGCGGCGCCCTCGCGGCGCTGGTCTTTGCCGGACTGGGCGACTCGGGGCCGCCGCTGCTGCCGGTGCTCATCGGCGCGATTATAGGCGGCGCGGGCCTGCTGGCCCTGTCGCACCTGTGGATCGTGGTGCTGTCGTCCTTTGTCGGCGCAGTGATGTTCGGCTTTGGCGTCGATGCCGACCCGGGCTGGATGCTGATCTTTTTCCTGGGTGGCATCGCGGTGCAGTATGGGCTGGCGCGGGCGATCGGCGACAGGATCCCGAGACCGGGGGCCAGGGCGGAGCCAGCAGCGGGACCAGCAGCGCCTGTTCCCAGGGCGCCTGTCCCGCCGCCCGCAGCTCCCAGCCCTGACATCACAGCGCCCATATCTACGGCTCCGCCACCGGGCATAGCGCCCAGGCAAGGCATCACCGCGCCCATATCTGCAGCGCCGCCGCCGGCACAGGGGGTCCAGGTGCCCTCCGCAGCTCCTCAGGCTGCCAGCGCGCCAGCGGCCACGCTGGTCAGCACCGGTCCGGGTGGCGAGATCTACCAGGTCCGGGATGGCAGCCTGGTGGGCCGGGGTGAAGGTTGTGAAATCTGGCTGCGCGACCGGACCGTCTCGCGCAGGCACGCCCGCTTTCGCTATGCCCAGGGGATCTGGTACGTGCAGGATGAGGGGAGCACGGCCGGCACCATGGTGAACGGCGTGTATGTGACGGCCACGCGCCTCCGTGCGGGTGACCGGATCCAGTTGGGCGATTCGATCTTTACCTTCCAGACCGGAGCCAGCATATGATCGACCTGGTGGGCAGGACGCTCAAGGGTCGCTACCGCATCGAGGCGATGATCGGCCGGGGCGGCATGGCCGAGGTCTACAAGGCCTGGGACACCCACCGCCAGTACCACGTCGCTGTCAAGGTGATGCGCGAGGACCTGGCGGAGGACCTGGAGTTCGTGCGCCGCTTCCGCCGCGAGGCCCGGGCGCTGGCGGCCCTCGCCCACGAGAATATCGTCCGCTTCTACTCCTTTGAGCGCGACGGCCGCCTGGCCTTTATCGTCATGGGCTACGTGGAGGGCTCGACCCTGCGCGGGCGGATTCTGGATGCTGAGGAGCAGCCCCTGCCGCTGGACGAGGCGCTGTCGGTCGCGCGGCAGGTGTGCGCCGCGTTGCACTATGCCCACGGGGAGAACGTGTTGCACCGCGACGTCAAGCCGGGCAACATCATGATCCGCCCGGACAGCCTGGTGCTGGTGGCCGACTTTGGCATCGCCAAGGCGGCAGATGCGGCGACGGCGACGACGGTGATGCCCGGCACGCCAGCCTACATGTCGCCGGAGCAGTGCCGCAGCGAACCGCTGGACCCCCGCACCGACGTCTATTCGCTGGGCATTGTGGTCTATGAGATGCTCGCTGGGCGGCGCCCCTTCGTGGGGGACACACACGCGACCACCGGGAGCACGCGGGAGCGGATCCGCTGGGAGCAGGTGCACGCCGACCCACCGCCGCTGCGGGGGCTCAACCCGGGGGTGCCGCCTGGCGTGGAGGCCGCCGTGCTGAAAGCACTGGCTAAGGAGCCGGGCGACCGCTGGCCCAGCGTGCTGGCCTTCTGGCAGGCGTTGGAGAAGGCGTTGGGAAGCGCGGCCGAGCCCGTGCCTGCAGCTGCCGCTGTCCCGGTTGCCATGCGACCAATTGCCTCTCCCCAGCAGCAGCGAGCAGCTGTCAGATCGGTTGCTCAACAGGGTGCGACCTCGCAACCATTGCACCAGCCTGCTCAGCGCGTGGCCCTTCCACCGTGGGCCTGGGTAGCAGGGGGGACGCTCCTGGCAGCGATGGTGATTGTGGCATTCTTGCTACTTTCGAGGCCAACTCCTGAGCCCCCACTTACAGCCACGCCCACCGAGGTTGTGATAGTCCAGGTGACTACGTCTGTGCCCGCGCCAGGGTCAACTGCCACGGCAACTCAAACGCCGACTCCGACACATACACCACATCCCGCAGACACCCATACGCCGACCGCCACGGACACAGCCTATCCCACGGACACCCATACGCCGATCGCCACGGACACAGCCCAGCCCACTGACACTCACACGCCAACGGCGACAGACACCCACACGCCCGTCGTACCTACCGACACGCCGAGGCCGACGAGAACGCCGAGCCCGTTGCCGACTCGAACACCGATACCGCCCACCGCCACGCCGGACCAAGGAGCTGACCGAATTGCTTTCGCCTCCTATCGCGACGGTAACTCAGAGATATATGTCATGAACGCCGACGGCTCCGACCAGACCCGCTTGACAAGCAACGCGGCGGCAGACGAATTCCCCACTTGGTTGCCGGACGGAAACCGTATCGGCTTTGATTCCGCCCGAGACGGTAACTACGAGGTCTACGTTATGAACGCCGACGGTTCGGGTGTGTCACGCCTTACCTATGATCCCACGAGGGATTGGGATGCTGCCTGGTCGCCTGACGGGCAGCGCATCGCATTCACCTGTGGGGGCCAAACTGCCAATGCCGAGATATGCATCATGGACTCCGACGGCTCCCATCGGGTGAACCTGACAAACTACTGGGACAGGGACATGGAACCCGCGTGGTCGCCCGATGGCCGGCGGATTGCCTTCATGTCAGTACGGGATGGTTATTGGAGCATCTTGGTCATGAACGCCGACGGCTCGGGCCAGACCCGACTGACTGAAGGAGAGGTGGATTTGTCACCCGCATGGTCGTCTGACGGGCAGCGCATCGCCTTCACCTCCCGGCGTTCGGGATGGCGTCAGATCTACACCATGAACGCCGACGGCTCAGGCCTGGTGCGGCTGACTAACCACCAGGCTCACGACTACTCCCCCACCTGGTCACCCGATGGGCGACGCATCGCCTTCGTCTCCGAGCGGGACGGTAACGCAGAGATCTATGTCATGAACGCCGACGGATCGGGCCAGACGCGTCTCACGAGCAACCAAACGAGCGACGACGCCCCGGCCTGGTCGCCGCGTTAGTGACCTTTCAGAAGACAGACTTGAGTTCTCGCCCATCACGTCTCGTGACAGGTCGAGCGGTTTCCGGTAGTCTTGGCCGTCAAAGGTGCCGGCTGGTGCGAGGCATTGGACATGGCAGGCAGTGTATGGCAGTGGACGGCGAGCCTCTACAAGGCCTATCCGAACCTGGCAGACGATGGTCGGAATGACCCCACCGTCGCGGGCTCCCGGGTACTGCGTGGCGGCTCGTGCGTTGAGGATCCGTCTGGTGTGCGTGGCGCAGTCCGCGGCGTCATGGATGCTCGCTGTAGGGCGACTGACACTGAAGGATTCCGTTGCGTGAGAGATTCTCCCCAACAGCTACTTGCTGTTGTAGGCGAGACCATATGTGCAGGTTCAAGGATCATGACACCATGCTAGATCTGACAGGACAAACACTGAAGGGACGCTATCGCATCGAGGCCCTGATCGGCCGCGGCGGGATGGCCGAGGTCTACAAGGCCTGGGATCGGCGGCGCCAGCACCATGTCGCCGTCAAGGTGATGCGCGAGGACCTGGCCGAGGACGTCGAGTTCCTGCGCCGCTTCCGCCGGGAGGCCGAGGCGCTGGCCCGGTTGGCCCACCGCAACATCGTCCGCTTCTATAGCTTTGAGCGCGACGACTACCTGGCCTTCATCGTCATGGATTATGTCGAGGGCACCACCCTGCGGCGGCGCATCCTGGATACCGAGGAGCAGCCCCTGCCCCTGGACGAGGCGCTGTCGATCGCGCAGCAAGTGTGCGCCGCGCTGCACTATGCCCACGGCGAGAACGTGCTGCACCGCGACGTCAAGCCGGGCAACATCATGATCAGACCTGATGGCCAGGTACTGGTGACCGATTTCGGTATCGCCAAAGCAGCGGACTCGGCGACGGCGACGACGGTAATGCCAGGGACGCCGGCGTACATGTCGCCGGAGCAGTGCCGCAGCGAGCCGCTGGATCCCCGCACCGACGTCTATTCGTTGGGCATCGTGGTGTTCGAGATGCTGGCGGGGCGGCGGCCCTTCGTGGGGGACACGCACGCGACCACTGGCAGTACCCGGGAAAAGATCCGCTGGGAGCAGATCCATGCCGACGCGCCGCCGCTGCGGAGGCTGAACCCGGAGGTGCCGCCGGGCGTGAAGGCCGCCGTGCTCAAGGCACTGGCCAAAGATCCGGCGGACCGCTGGCCCAGCGTGCTGGCCTTCTGGCAGGCGTTGGCGAGCGCTGCTGGTGAGCATGTGCACACGGCTAGCACAGCGCCGGCGCCGACGCCCGTCCGAGGGGCGCCGATCTCCATAGCCGCTCCCTCCCTGGCGCCGCGACCAGGCCCAGAGCCGAAGCCCATGTCGGCGCCGTTCAGTGCCGCCACGCCCGCAGAGGCGGCGCCCGACACCCCACCCCAGGCCCGCGCCATGCTGCCACCGTGGGCCTGGGTTCTCGGGGGCGTGCTGCTGGCAGCGCTCGTGATCATGGCCATCGCGCTACTGTCGTCGCCTCCCCCACCAACGCCCACGACCACTGCAGTTGTGGCTGCTCAGGCTACTACGTCTATGCCGGCACCAACGCATGCCCCATCAGCAATCCACACGATTGCGCCGACCGACACTAATGCGCCGCTGCCCACGGACACGCCCTTACCCACGGAAACCGGTTCACCTACGGCGACAGACACGCCCCTCCCCACAGATACGCGTACACCTGCGGCGACAGACACACCCTTCCCGACAGATACCGACACGCCCATGCCGACGGAAACACCTCGCCCGACAGACACTCACACGCCGCCACCGACGGATACGCCTCGCCCGACGAATACGCCCAAGCTCTGGACCAGGTCCGAAGATGGGATGGTGATGGTCTACGTACCGGCGGGCGAATTCCTGATGGGCAATTCAGAGGACGTGAGCGGCATCGCAGCGCCGGAGCACACAGTCTACCTCGACGGGTTCTGGATAGACCAAACGGAGGTAACCAACGCTCAGATGCAACTCTGCGTACAGGATGGACATTGTGAGCCGCCACCGAACTGTCGATGGGGTCCGGCCCCCTGCCCAGCCCCGGACACGGCAGATCACCCAGTGGTGTGCATGTCGTGGTATGGAGCACAAGAGTACTGCGCCTGGGCTGGGGGACGGTTGCCGACGGAGGCGGAATGGGAGAAAGCAGCACGGGGCACCGACGGGAGGGAGTACCCGTGGGGCGATGCTGTGCCGACCTGTGAGCACGCGCAATTCGAGCCATGCGACGGGACGACGACGGCGGTGGGGAGCAAGCCAGAAGGAACCAGTCCGTATGGCGCGCTGGACATGGCGGGTAATGTGTATGAGTGGGTAGCCGACTGGTATGACCCAAACTACTACGAGAGCTCGCCATCCTTGAATCCGCAGGGTCCAGCATATAGCCCATACCGTGTGTACCGCGGGGGTTCGTGGCTTGGCTTCCCAAGCAACCTGACCTGTTGGGGGCGCGGCCGCGAAGATCCCTATGTTCACCAATGCTATCTCGGTTTTCGTTGCGCCATGAATGCTCCCTGATCGTTTTTCAACTGAGAGCTATCAGATCGGAGCAGTTCCGGGCAGTAACCCGGCGGGGGATTGGGCGGTAGATCTGGTAAGGCCTCTGGTTGTGTGAAGGATACAAGGAGGTACCGATGTCTAAAAGACCACTGAAGGCACAGCGCTTGGTGGCTATCGTGCTGATTAGTGCGCTCGTCCTGAGCGGGTTGCCCCTATCGCCACCGGCGCAGGCGGCCACGTCCTCCCTCCAGTCCGGAGGAGATCAGGTCCTGTCCAACGAGGATCTGTCCCTCAGGCTCTACGGCAGCGGGGTCTTTACGCTCGCCAGTGCTGACGATCGGGCGCTGCTCTTCCCGGCAGGTACCTCCTACGTGTCGGTGTGGGTCGACGGCGCGGCCTATACCGGTTCGCCGGTCGCGCTGGTCGGGGGGAACACGATCAGCCGGGAAGAGGGCCCGCGCCTCACTGGGTCCAACCAGGCCGAAGAGGTCTTTATCACCGCGGAAGGTGTGCGATTCACCCTCACCTACAGCCTGGTCGGACCGGCCGTCCGCTTCAGCGTCAGGGCCCAGAACGAGGGGGCCGCGTCCCACAGGGCCAAGACCCGGTACCTGCTCGACACCCAGGTGGACGAGAACGATGGATCGCCGCTGTGGTCGAGCGGCAGCGTGTACACCGCCGAGGCCGAGGTCTCGCCGTCAACCACGATTTTCAAAGGCTATGACAAGATCCCGGAACCCGATTTCACCTCCACCGGCATGCTGGTGACCCGTCCCGAACGGATGGCCTTTGTTCACTGGCCCACGGCCGTGGACTATGCCTGGGACTACACGCTGGACCCGGGCCAATCCTTCTACACGCCGGGATACACCGAGAGCCCCCTGAGCGACAGCGCCGTCCTGCTCTACTACGACCTGGGCGAGCTGGCGCCCGGCGCGTCTGCCGAGGCCGAGTTCTACTATGGCTTGGCCGTTCCAGAGGAAGAAGCGGCGGCTGACACCCTGCTGCTCGAGCTGGAAAGGACACGGGGTGCGATTCAGGCGCGGATTGATGCCGACCTTGACCGTCTGGCCGAGATCCACACCCGCACCTACCGGGCTGTCTACGGGCATACCGGTCCCCCAGGCATCGTCGACTCGCTGACCAGTGGCGTCAAGCTGGGGGAGGCCGCGATATTCTTCGGTGAGACAGCGCATGCGGGGGAATTGGTCGTTGCAGGCGTCGGGCTGGCAGGCAAGCTGATCCTTGCCGGCATGAGAGAAGAAACAAAGTCCGATGTCGAAGAGGCGCTGCCTGCCATCTACCGCGATCTGGCCCTAGAGCCCAGCGATCCTACTCTGCCCACAGAGGTGCGGAGTACTTTGGACGAGTACCTGGGATTCCGATACCACCAGCAAGAGATCGACGCCGACTTTGCCGAGTTGGAGCAGACCATCCGGGAGGACGGCCTCCCGCCTGACTATCCCATCGAGCGAGTAGTCGCCGCCCTGCGCGCCTATCGCAGCCAGTTGGAGCTCACAAGCGATCAGGAGGCCCTGTTGCTCTGGCCAGGGGCCAGCCAGCATACCACAGCCTACCAGCCCAGTGGCCTACTGGCGCAGCATCTCCGCTTCAGCCAGGCTCTGGAGGACCGTGAAAACCTGGCCGGTGGGCTGCAATGGACAGGCTATGCCCTCAAGGTTGGAGTGGTGGTTGGGCTCGGCCTCAAGATCTGTGCCGCCGTGGCGACCGCGGGCGCATCCATCCCGTTGGAGACAGTGGTCACCGTCGCAGCGGTGGGTGGCACTGCCCTAAGCCTCGGTGGGGGCGCTGTGGAAGAAAGCGCCGTCGAGCGACATGCTTTTGCGGCTGTGCAGTCGGCAATCGTCGCATCCGTGGAGCTGTACCTGTTGGAAGCGTCGGCCGGCGACGTGGTCTCGGCTATCGAGGACTCGCTCAGCGACGCCACGGGGTGGAACGCCGAGGGAGCAGTGGTCCGCGTCGCGTTGCAGGACATCATCCTGAGCGAGGGCGAGGACGTCGGCACAGCCCAGGGCTCGGTCACGGTGCGCAACACTGGTGACGCAGACGCAGAGGTCTCGCTCTACGCCACCGTCCTCGGACCTACCAGCACGGACCGGGCGCCGATCGCCATGCTTGGCCAACCCGAGCCGGTGACCGTGCGCGCCGGTGAAGAGCAAGAGATCGCGTTCGAGTATGGTGCGCCGGACACCCGGCTGTGGCGCCAGGCCAGCGCCTATCCGGTGGATCTCTGGGTGTCTATCGGATATGGTCTTATTCACGTGTCAGACAACCCGGATCTGGCGGGCACTTTGCAGGTGTTGGTGGGCAGTCGAGACGCCGTGGAACTGCTGCGATACGGCGATCAGACCGTGATCCACGCCGCCGATCTGAGCGAGGACGAGTTCAGCCGCAGAGAGTTCACCATCAGTCCGGACGCGGCGACGACGACCCTCGATCTGTCGTACACCGGTAGTGACTTTGACCTGCACCTGTACGACATGCAGGGCAACCACGTCGGCCTGAACTATGACACGGGTCAGATCGATGCTCAGATTGCGGACGTGACCTATTCGGGACCATCCGCCAGGCCCGAGTGGATGGAGATCAACGGACGAGGCGGCGAGACCTTTGAGGTGGAGGTCGTAGCTGTGCAGGCTGAGGTGCCGGAGCGCTTCACCGTCGTGAGCCGCGAGCTACCGGCCTTCCCGGGGATGCTGGGGGCTGACCCCCTGGACATCTTTGTGTCGGAATCCCCCCCAGATACGATCGAGGCTGAGCTCGCCGTGTACGAGTATGGGGGCCAGAGCGGCGTATCTGGCATCACAGGTCAGGTGGAGTCGCTAGAATCCGAGGGTGGACGGACGATATCGGGCGACGAGTTCGAGCTCGACCTGCCCCGTGCACTCGATGCAGGGGAGACAGCCTCCGGTTCGGTGCGCCTTGGCGCGCGCTCGTTGCGCCCGGGTACCTACTCTGGCATCGTGCGCCTCTCTGGCGTGGATGCCGCGTCAGGCGCATCCACGGAGGCCTCGGCAAGATTGCAGATCTATGTGCCGGGCGAGGATGGTCCGGGTGACGGTGGAGACGGCGCGGGATTGGGCCTTGCCGTCGCCCTCGTCGTGGTAGCCGTGGCAGGTCTGGCTGTGTATGGACTTGTGCGCAGGCAGCAAAGGAGACCGGTGGCGGCAGGCGAAGGCGCGGTGGGGCCTGCAGTAGTCGCTCCCGCCAGCCTTTTCGTCATCCATGAGTCCGGCGCAGGCCAGCAAATCCCGCTGAGTGGTTCCCTTACCATCGGTCGTGCGGGGGATAATGCCGTGCGCCTGGCGGACACTGCCGTCTCGCGCCGCCACGCTGTCATCCGCTATGCCCAGGGACGCTGGTTCATCCAGGACCAGGGCAGCACGGTGGGCACCTTTGTCAACGGCCAGCGGGTCGATGCCACCGCCTTGAGCAATGGCGATCGCGTCCGCATTGGCGACACCGAGTTCGAGTTCCGCAGCAGTTGAGAGGAGTCGGGAAGCGATGCCCAACCTGGAAAGACAAACCCTGAGGGAGCGCTACCGTATTGAAGAGCTGATTGGCCGGGGCGGAATGGCCGAGGTCTACAAGGCATGGGACCTGCGCCGCCAGCACCACGTCGCCATCAAGGTCATGCGGGCGGACCTGGCCGATGACCTCGAGTTCCTGCGGCGCTTCAAGCGCGAGGCCGAGGCCCTGTCTGCCCTCTCCCACGAGAACATCGTCCGCTTCCACAGCTTCGAGCGGGATGGCCACCTGGCCTTCATTGTGATGGACTATGTGGAAGGCACAACGTTACAGCGGCGCATCCGGGAGGCGGAGGGGCAGCCGCTGCCACTGGGCGAGGTGCTGCTGATCGCCAAGCAGGTGTGCGCGGCCCTGCACTATGCCCACAGTGAGAACGTTCTGCACCGCGATGTCAAGCCGGGCAACATCATGCTACGGGCCGATGGAACGGTGCTGGTGGCCGATTTTGGCATCGCCAAGGCAGCCGACTCGGCGACGGTGACGACGGTGATGCCCGGCACCCCGGCCTACATGTCGCCGGAGCAGTGCCGCAGCGAGCCCCTGGACGCGCGGGCCGATCTGTACTCGTTGGGCATCCTGATCTACGAGATGCTGGCGGGGCGGCGGCCCTTCGTGGGAGAAACACAGGCCGTTACAGGCAGCACCCGGGAAAAGATCCGCTGGGAGCAGTTGCACGCCGATCCGCCGCGGCTGCGGGCATTCAACCCCGAGGTGCCGCGCGGGGTGGACGTCATAGTGCGGATGGCGTTGGCCAAGGAGCGCGATGCCCGTTGGCCGACGGTGCAGGACTTTTGGGAGATGCTGGTCGAGGGGGCGGGCGTGCCTGAGCGGGACTGGGTGGCAGCTCGCGTGCCTGTGCGTCGTGAGGCGCCGCCGGTGCGGGACAATCGGGAAGTGCTCGCCGAGGAAGCCGACGTGCGCGAGCGGGGCTGGGTGGCGGCTCCTTCGCCGCCCGTGCCTGAGGCAGTTCACCAGCTTCCGGGGCGGATCAAGATCCCACCGTGGGGATGGGCGCTGCTTGGCGTGGCGCTTGTGGCGCTGATCCTGATCATCTCCGGTGCGCTGTCGGGCGGCGGTCGCCCCACGCCGGAGCCTGTCCGAATCGTGGAACGAGAAGCCACGGTGGCTCCGCCCGAGGTGATCGTGGAGACGGTGGTGGTGGAGAGGGAGGTCACCGTGGATCCGCCTGAGGTGATCGTGGAGACGGTGGTCGTCGAGAGGGAGGTCACCGTGGATCCGCCTGAGGTGATCGTGGAGACGGTGGTCGTCGAGAGAGAGGTCACTGTGGATCCGCCCGAGGTAATCGTGGTGCCGCAAACTGACTCGGACATGCGTTTCGTAGTCGTATACCCACAGTCGGATGGGCTCAGCATGCGGACAGGCCCGGACACCTCTGACCGCGAAATCGCCGTGCTCTACGCAGGCACCGAGTTGGAGGTCACCGGCTCTCCTGTAGGCAGTGGTTCACTTAGGTGGTGGCCTGTATCGAGCGCATTCGGGGCAGGTTGGGTCGCAGAGTGGTACGGGGAGTGGCGACTTGTCAAACCGGTCTTTGGTCCAGGTGAAGTGATCCAGGTCTTTAACCCGCAGAGCACAGGCAACGTAAACCTGCGCAACTCGAACTGCGACGCTGTGCGCATCCTCAGCCGAGGAACCCGACTGACTGTGCTCGATGGGCCCGCGACCAAGTGCGATAGCGCAGGCTCGGCGATAGTTCAGCAGGGCCGCAGGTGGTGGTACATCGAGACCGCTGATGGGGCCACTGGCTGGATGGCAGATTTCAGTCAAGACTCGGACAAACGGATGCTTATCGCTCCCCAGTGGTATGTGGAGCTGGCCGCATACGCACCGTTTGATCGGTAGCTTCGTCCTGGGGAGTGAATGGGCTTCGCTGCAGAGACAACCTCGGGGCACAGCTTTGTGACACGAAGACCAGCATACTGGTGAAAGGATCAACATGGCCATACTGGAAGGACACATCCTCAAAGGACAATATCGCATCGAGGCGCTGATCGGGCGTGGCGGCATGGCCGAGGTCTACAAGGCATGGGACCTGCGCCGCCAGCACTACGTGGCCATCAAAGTCATGCGCGAGGACATGGCCGATGACCTCGAGTTCCTGCGGCGCTTCAAGCGCGAGGCCGAGGCCCTGTCGGCGCTCTCCCACGAGAACATCGTCCGCTTTTACAGCTTTGAGCGGGATGGCCACCTGGCCTTCATCGTGATGGACTACGTAGAAGGCACAACGCTACAGCGGCGCATCCGGGAGGCGGAGGGGCAGCCGATGCCGCTTACCGAAGCCCTGACCATCGTACAGCAGGTGTGCGCGGCGCTGCACTATGCCCACAGCGAGAACGTGCTGCACCGCGACGTCAAGCCGGGCAACATCATGCTACGGGCCGATGGAAGGGTGCTGGTGGCGGACTTTGGTATTGCCAAGGCAGCCGACTCGGCTACCGTCACGGCGGTCATGCCGGGGACGCCGGCTTATATGTCGCCGGAGCAGTGTCGCAGCGAGCCACTAGACGGTCGGGCTGACGTGTACTCCTTGGGCGTCGTGGTCTACGAGATGCTGGCGGGGCGGCGGCCCTTCGTGGGAGAAACACAGGCCGTTACGGGCAGCACCCGGGAAAGGATCCGCTGGGAGCAGGTAAATGCCCATCCACCGCCGCTGGCCCGATTCAACCCTGCGGCGCCGCGGGGGGTGGACGTCACAGTGCGGATGGCGCTGGCCAAGGACCGCGATGCCCGCTGGCCGACGGTGCTGGACTTTTGGCAAGCGTTGACCCAGGCGGCGGGCCTGCCCGAGCAGAGTTGGCGCATGCCCCCAGTGCGAGTGGAGCAGAGACATGAGCGTGTGGCGCTCCGCCAGCCGATGAATGCTCCGCCGCTGGTGGTTCCGCAGCCCCCATCTGGGGCAGCCCGCCAGTCTTCCGGGCAGATCACGATCCCTCCTTGGGGATGGGTAGTGGCTGGCGTGGTGCTTGTGGCGCTGATCTTGATCGTCTCGGCTGCGCTGTCGGGCGGCCGGCCTACCCCAGAGCCAACAATGATCGCCCAGACGGCCGTCGAGAGGGCGACCACGGCGGCTCCTCCCGTCGTCACGGTACAGCCCACCGCGCCGCCGGGAGTCACTCCCAGCGACACGCCGACCAGGACCTCGACACCGACACGGACCACGACACCAACTCCTACTGCCACACCGACGAGGACGCCGGAAGCCAGACCCTGGCACGACCAGGTCTTGGTGCCAGGGGGGCAGTTCATCAAGGGTTCAAGTAGTGACGAAATCCAAGATGTTGTGAATCAGTTGTGTGCCGCATATACCGACAGCTGGTGCACAACGAGCTCGTTCGAGGATGAGTCGCCAAGATCCCAGATCTACGTGGGTGATTTCTACATCGATCGCTACGAGGTGACCAACGAGCAGTACGCGCAATGTGTCGATTTTGGTCCCTGTGACCTTCCACAAACGAGTGGCGTGAACCCGCGGCATGGCGACTATTACGAATCCCAGTTCGCCCGTCGACCCGTGATCTATGTCACCTGGGACGACGCGCAGAAATACTGCGAGTGGATCGGGGGCCGGCTGCCTACAGCAGACGAATGGGAGAAAGCCGCCCGCGGGACTGACGGTCGCCTGTACCCATGGGGCAATTGGGCACCCAGTGCTGAGGCCAACTACAGGCGTCCCGGAACCAGCTCGGCAACAAACGAGGATTCGACCAGAGTAGGTGGCGACCCTGCGCCGGTGGGGTCGTATCCTTACGACAGGAGCCCGTTCGATGTGATGGACATGGCCGGCAATGTGATGGAATGGGTCGATACCTGGTACGGGTCTGGTAAACGCGAGATCCGCGGCGGTTCGTGGAATACCGGCATCTGGACCACACGTGCAGCGAATCGGGTGCCCGCACTCCCCGATGGGTCCTACTTTGACATCGGCTTTAGATGCGCCTGGGATTTCGCTCAATAGACTGGAGGGTTTTCGTGAAGATCCGCGAGCAGTTCACTTCTGAGATCGACAAGGGGTATGCGGTCGGTTGGGCGTCCGCCACACGGCTGTTGGTAGTGTCCATCATGTTGCTGTCAGGGGTGCTGTCATGTGGTGAGCACCCTGCGCCCCAGATCACAGCAACTGCGGTTCCCACGGCAGTCTTGGCAACCGCCGTGCCCACCATGGCATCCGAGCCCAGCCCGACCTCACCGGAGGAGCCTGGAACCGCTGAAGCGGTGGTCTCGCCGGTTGTGCCCTCAACTCCCGTCACGAGTGCCAGCGCAGAGCCTACACCACCATCCGTGACGCCGACGGCAAAGGCGGAACAGCCCTTGGTTCCATCGATCACAGAACTTGAGGCGATGCTGGCCCAGATGTCGGTGCGGGACAAGGTGGCCCAGATGGTGATGGTCGGCTTTCACGGGCGCTCCATTGACGAGTCGCCCGAGCTCGCGACGATGGTTGGGGAGTATCACGTCGGCGGGCTGGTCCTGCTGGAGGCCAACGCCCACGATCCTGCCCAGGTGCAGAGGCTCACCGGAGAGCTACAGGCGCTCGCGACATCCTCGGGTGCTGGAATCCCTCTCTTCATCTCGATCAACCACGAAGGCGGGATCGTCATCCGGATAACAGAAGGGATCACCGAATTTCCCGGGAACATGGCGGTCGGCGCCACCGGCCTGCCCCAAAACGCCTATCTCGCCGCAGCGCTGGGCGGTGAGGAACTGAGGGCCATGGGCATCAACATGAATCTGGCCCCCGTGTTGGACATCAACGACAATCCCCTCAACCCGATCATCGGCACGCGGTCTTTTGGTGCTTCGGCCCCGATGGTAGCCGAATACGGGCGGTTGGCAGTTCGGGGCATGCAGGAGCGGGGCGTGATTGCCGTGGCCAAGCACTTTCCGGGGCATGGCGGCGTGGCTGTGGACTCGCATGGGGGGCTGCCGGTGATAGAGGCATCGGCTGAGGCCCTGTGGCAGCACGAGCTGGTACCCTTTCGGGCTGCTGTGGAGGAGGGCGTGACCGGCATCATGACGGCGCACATCTCGCTGCCGGCCCTGGATGCCACCGGCAGGCCGGCCACCCTGTCACCCGAGATCCTGACAGGGCTGTTGCGAGAACAGATGGGCTACGATGGGCTGATCATGACCGATTCCCTGGGCATGGCCGGTGTCTCCAAGGATCGCGGGCAGGTGCAGGCCGCCATCGAGGCCGTGCAGGCCGGCGCAGACATCCTGCTCTCCACCTCCCCCATGGATGCCCATGTCGCGATCATAAAGGCGCTGGCCCAATCTGTGCGGCAAGGAGAGATCCCCCTCGAGCGCATCGACCGTTCGGTGATGCGGATCCTAAAGGCCAAAGCGGCCTACAGCCTATTCCAGCCTCTTCCATCCGATCTCAGTCGCGTCGGCTCGCCACAGAACAGGGCCACTGCCGAGGAGATTGCGCTGCAGGCGGTCACGGTTGTGCGGGACGCTGACGGCAACATCCCCCTGCCGCCCACGACAGCCAGCTTGCTGGTCATCAGCCCCAGTGAGTTGCCACGCGCCACCGAGGGCCAGGGGACCCGCTTCGCCCAACTCTTGCGCGAGCGGGGCTACTTGGTAGACGAGCTGGTCTTTAACCCCAACTTGGCCGATAGCCGCGCTGAGGTGGCTGCCAGCGCCAAAGCCCGGAGCCCAGAGTATGACGCCGTGCTGTTTGGCGAGTGGGAGTTGATCAAGCGGTTCGTGAACCTGGGTGACGTCTGGGAGGAGGAGCTGATCGGCGCGCTGCAGCAGAGCAGCCGCACGCTGATCGTCGTGGCGTGGCACAATCCAGCCGCGATCCTGCGCTGCCCGGAGGTGACCGGGTTCATAGCAGCATACGACAATTCTGCCGCTCAGGTGGAAGCGGTAGTGGCCGTGCTGAACGGTGAGCACAAGGCGACGGGAGAGCTACCGATGCCGCTACCCACCAGTGGAGACTGAGGGGCGCGATGTTCCCATGGCCGCTTGCCTGAGCATTCCCAACGGTGATTGACAGCAACGGAGAATTCGCGTATACTTGTCGCGAACCCGGAGTAACAAGATGCCCAACCTGGAAGGACAGATCCTACTAGACCGCTATAGCATCCTCGAACTGATCGGCCGGGGCGGCATGGCCGAGGTCTACAAGGCCTGGGACACCTGGCGCAACTACCACGTCGCCGTCAAGGTCATGCGCGAGGACCTGGCTGAGGACCTCGAGTTCGTGCGCCGCTTCAAGCGCGAGGCCCGGGCCCTGGCAGCCCTGTCTCATGCCAACATCGTGCGCTTTTACTCCTTCGAGCGCGACGATCTGACCGTTTTCATCGTGATGGACTATGTCGAGGGCACCACCCTGCGGGCCGAGATCGCCCGTGCTGCGGGCCCCCTGCCCCTGGAGCGGGTGCTGGATGTGACCGCACAAGTGGGCGCGGCCCTGCACTACGCCCACATGGAGGGCGTGCTGCACCGCGACGTCAAGCCCGGCAACATCATGGTCGCGCCGGGACGCGGCGAGGAAGGCCGCGACCTATTCCTGGTCACCGACTTTGGCATCGCCAAGGCGGCCGACGCGGCGACGGCGACCACCGTGATGCCCGGCACGCCGGCCTACATGTCGCCCGAGCAGTGCCGCAGCGAGCCGCTGGACGAGCGCTCGGACGTCTATTCGCTGGGGATCGTGGTGTACGAGATGCTGGCGGGGCGGCGGCCGTTTGTGGGGGACACCGAGGCGACGACCGGCAGCACCCGGGAAAAGATCCGCTGGGAGCAGGTGCACGCCGAGCCGCCGCCGCTGCGGGCATTCAACCGCGAGGTACCGCCCGGGGTTGAGGCCGTGCTGCGCAGGGCATTGACCAAGGAGCGGGAGGACCGCTGGCCGACGGCGCTGGCCTTCTGGCAGGCCCTGGCGAGCGCGGCTGGCGAGCAGGCGCCCGCGGGCGCCGCAGCGCCTGCGGTTGCCGAGACACCCGCGCCGCCCGTGCGAGCGGAAGTCGAGCCTGTGGTCGCGCCGTTCCCAACACCGCAGCCGGTGCGAGAACCGGAGCCCGTGCCCGCGCGCCAGCCAGAACCGGAGCCAGAGCCTGCACCGGTCAGTGCCGCACCCGGCCCCCGAACCGGGGCACGGCGGGCGGCGCTGCCGCCGTGGGCCTGGGTGGCGGGCGGTGTGCTGCTGGCTGCTCTGGTGATCCTGGCGCTGGCATTGCTGTCCGGTGGGACGCCGCTTGCGATTGTACCGACACCCACGCGTAACTGGACGCCAACACCCACCCCCACGCCCGCGCCTACCCGCACCCCGACACCGGTGCCTCAGTTTGCGCAGGCCATCTCCCCGTCCACGGCTGACCAAATTGCCGAGGTGGCCCGATGGGGCAGGGGCAGAAACACTCGAACCGCCCTCTCTCTCGATGGCTCCCGCCTTGCGATCGCTTCATCTATCGGCGTCTACCTGTACGACGCGCGGACACTGGAAGAGGAGTGGTTCGCTGAGTCGGACGCCTGGACCTCCAGCGTGGCCTTCAGTCCGGACGGCGAGACCCTGGCCTCCGGCTCAGGCGATACCACGGTACGTCTGTGGCGGGTGAGCGATGGCAGCCTGCTGCATACCCTGGAGGGGCACGAGGGTGCGGTATACAGCGTGGCCTTCAGTCCCGACGGAGAGACCCTGGCCTCCGGCTCGTTCGATAACACGGTTCGGCTGTGGAGGGTGAGCGATAGCAGCTTGCTGCGCACCCTGGAGGCGCACGAGGGCGCTGTGCTCAGCGTGGCCTTCAGTCCCGATGGCGAGACCCTGGCCTCCGGCTCGTACGACGACACGGTGCGGCTGTGGCGGGTGCGTGATGCCAGCCTGCTGCATACCCTGGAGGACCGTAGTAGCTTTGTGTTCAGCGTGGTCTTCAGTCCCGATGGCGAGACCCTGGCCTCCGGCTCATTGGATGACACGGTGCGGCTGTGGCGGGTGCGGGATGGCCGCCTGCTGCGTGCCCTGGAGGGGCACGGAGGCGATGTGAAAAGCGTGGCCTTCAGTCCCGATGGCGAGACCCTAGCCTCCGGCTCAGACGACAACACTGTACAGCTGTGGCAGGTGCGCGATGGCCGCATGCTGCATACTCTGTATGACCACGAGGATACAGTGCACAGTGTGGCTTTCAGTCCCGATGGCGAGACCCTATTCTCTGGATCGTACGACACGGTGCGTTTGTGGCGGGTGAGCGATGGCAGCCTGCTGGATACCCTGGAAGGCCAAAATAGCGTTGTGTACAGCGTGGCCTTCAGTCCCGACGGAGAGACCCTTGCCTCTGGGTCGTCCGACGACACGGTGCGGCTATGGCGGGTGCGCGATGGCAGCCTGATGCATACCCTGGAGGGGCACGAAGGCGGTGTGCTCAGCGTGGCCTTCAGTCCCGATGGCGAGACCCTGGCCTCGGGCTCGTACGACGACACGGTGCGGCTATGGCGAGCGAGCGATGGCAGCCTGCTGGACACCTTGGAGGGCCACGAAAGCCTTGTGTACAGTGTGGCCTTCAGTCCCGACGGAGAGACCCTGGCCTCTGGTTCATACGATACCACGATGCGGCTGTGGCGGGTGCGCGATGGAAGCCTGCTGGACACCCTGGAAGGGTACGTGTACAGTGTGAACAGCGTGGCCTTCAGTCCAGACGGAGAGACCCTGGCCTCCGGTTCATCGGACGACATACTGCTGTGGCAGGCGCGCGATGGCCGCCTGCTGGACACCCTTGAGGTTGGTCATAATAGCATTGTGTTAAGCGTCGCCTTCAGTCCCGACGGAGAGACACTGGCCTCCGGTTCGCAATATGATAACACGGTGCGTCTGTGGCGGGTGAGCGATGGCCGCATGCTCAATACTTTTGAGGCGCACGAGGACTGGGTAAGGGGTGTGACCTTCAGTCCCGACGGCGAGATCCTGGCCTCCGGCTCGTGGGACGCCACGGTGCGACTGTGGCGGGTGAGTGATGGGCGCCTATTGCATACACTGGAAGGGCACACAGGTCAGGTGTACAGCCTCACCTTCAGTCCAGAGGGGACAATACTGATCTCCAGCTCATCCGATGGCACGATCCGGCTGTGGGGTGTGCCGCAGGATTGATGATTCGATCAGGACGATTATCATAGGATCATGACGACATGCTCGACCTGACGGGAAAAACACTCAAAGGGCGCTACCGCATCGAGGCGCTGGTCGGCCGCGGCGGGATGGCCGAGGTCTACAAGGCCTGGGACACCCACCGCCAGTACCACGTCGCCGTCAAGGTGATGCGTGAGGACCTGGCCGAGGACCTGGAGTTCGTGCGCCGTTTCCGCCGCGAGGCCCGGGCGCTGGCGGCCCTGTCCCACGCCAACATTGTGCGCTTTTACTCCTTTGAGCAGGAGGGCCGGCTGGCCTTCATCGTCATGGACTATGCGGAGGGGACGAGCCTGCGGGGCAGGATCCTTGATGCGGGGGGCAAGCCCCTGCCCCTGGAGGAGGTGCTCTCCATCGCACGGCAGGTGAGCGCCGCGCTGCACTATGCACACAGCGAGAACGTCCTGCACCGCGACGTCAAGCCGGGCAACATCATGGTCGCGCCGGGCCGTGGCGAGGGAGGCAAAGACCTGATTCTGGTGACCGACTTTGGCATCGCCAAGGCGGCCGACGCGGCGACGGCGACGACGGTGATGCCCGGCACGCCGGCCTACATGTCGCCCGAGCAGTGCCGCAGCGAGCCGGTGGACGAGCGGTCGGACGTGTACTCATTGGGCATCGTGGTGTACGAGATGTTGGCCGGGCGGCGGCCCTTTGTGGGGGACACCGAGGCGTCCACCAGCAGCACGCGGGAAACGATCCGCTGGGAGCAGGTGCACGCCGACCCGCCGTCCCTGCCGCGATTCAACCCCGAGGCGCCGCCGGGGGTGGAGGCCGTGCTGCGCAGGGCATTGGCCAAGGAGAAGGAACACCGCTGGCCGACGGCGCTGGCCTTCTGGCAGGCGTTGGCGAGTGCGGCCGGGGAGCAGACGCCAGCGGGCGCCGAGACGCCTGCGGCGCCCGTGCGAGAAGCCGAACCCTTGCCCGCGCGACAGCCGCAACCGGAACCGGAGCCAGAACCTCTGCCCCCCAGTGCTGCCGCACTAGAAGAAGCTGCGCCCGGTGCCCGAGCCCCGGCACGGCGCGGAACGCTGCCGCCGTGGGCCTGGGTGGCAGGCGGGGTACTGCTGGCCGGGTTGGTGATTCTGGCGCTGGCGTTGCTGTCAGGTGGGACACCCAAAGCGATTGCGCCGGCCCCCACGGCAACTTGGACGGCCACACCGGCAACTACCCATACACCCCGTGCCACGGCGACTCCGGCCGGCCCGTCAAAGGGCGACACCTGGTCCCGGCCCGCAGACGGGATGGTTATGGTGTACGTGCCGGCGGGGGAGTTCCGGATGGGCAGCACGGAGCAGGAAGTCGATGATGCGTTGGAGTTGTGCAACCAATATCGTGACGATTGCGAGAGATCTTGGTTCGAAGATGAGCTGCCAATGCATCAGGTGCATCTGGAAGCCTACTGGATCGACCGGGCGGAGGTGACCAACGCCCAGTTCGCAGCCTTCATGAACGAGCAAGGCAATCCGGTAGAAGGCGGTGTCCCCTGGCTGGACCTGAGCGACGTAGATTGCCTCATTGAGCAAACGACGAACGGCTACAAAGCCAAGGAGGGCTATGCCGACCACCCGGTGATCGAGGTGACGTGGTACGGAGCCCAGGCGTACTGCCAGTGGGCCGGAGGACAGCTTCCGACAGAGGCTCAGTGGGAGTACGCGGCACGGGGGCCGAATCGGCTGCTTTACCCGTGGGGGAGCAGCCCGCCAGCCTGCGAGTACGTACATTACCAGGCATGCGCAGGGCTAACCCTGCCCGTGGATGGCAAACCACTTGGGGCTAGTCCCTACGGCGCGTTAAACACGGCAGGGAATGTGTGGGAGTGGACAGCTAGCCTCTCTCAGACTTATCCCTACCAGGCTGATGATGGTAGAAATGATCCTAACGCAGCGGGGGACAGGATACTGCGTGGGGGCTCGTGGGGCGACTATCCGCACAATCTGCGCACCGCAAACCGTGTGCCGAACCATCCAGTTGACTCCGGTATGTATAAAGTCGGGTTTCGTTGCGCCAAGGGGATTCCCTAGATGCTGCCTGGCCCCTGCTCCCGAGCGGAAATCCGCGCAGCCAACCCAGGGAGCAGCCGAAGGAAAGCGTGGTCATTGGTAACGAGTGTGACGTTTTTCAGTTAGTATCGCCAAAATGGTCGATTCAACGAAAGGAGAGACAAGATGGAAGCAACGAGTGATTTCTTTCAATGGTGGTTCACCGCAGGAAACATCGGTGGCTGGATCGCATTCCTGGTGTTGGCCCTGATCGCCATCGCCTGGCTGGTCTATGACAGCCAGACGCGGCGCGTCCGGGCTGCAGGATGGATACTGGGCGCCATCCTGCCGGCGCTGCTGCTCCTGCCTTCGGCCTGGATGGGGCTCTCGCTCGAGGCGCAGGTGCGCATGCAGGACTCGCTGGAGTTGTTCTTCTACCTGGGGCTGGTGGGCGGCATCGTGCCGGTGGTCGTCGCCGTCGGCTACCTGATCACCTACAAGGACACCCGGGGCTGCGAGAGGGGGCACATTTACGATGCCTCGCTGGCCGAGTGCCCGGTCTGTGCCCAGGAGCGAGCACGACAGGCGCCAGCGCAGGTGCCAGCCCCCCCACCAGCGCCACGACCAGGCCCCACCCCACGACGGGAGCGAGCCGCGCCGCCACCGCCGCCGCCAAAGCCCAAGGCCAATGCCTGGCTGGTGGATGAGCGGGCGGACCGCACGCACCGGTTGAACCAGGGGGACACCCGCGTGGGCCGGGGCAAGGAGGTCAACGACCTGGTCTTTGCCGACAAGGCGGTCTCGCGTGAGCACATGCTCATCCGCGAGGAGCACGGCCACTTTACCCTCTACGACCGCGGCTCCAGGACCGGCACGCTGGTCAACGGCCGCAGGGTCGAGTCGCCCCTGCTGCTGGCGCACGACGACATCATCGAGATCGGTGACACGCGCTTGCGCTTTATCACCTCGCGCCAGTAGGTGTCGACGGGAGGAGCCATGAACAAACCGATAGCCGGAACCGGCGCCAGACTGCTCCTCGGCCTGGGGCTGGCGGTCTTGGTGCTGATCTGGTGCCCGGCCCTGGTCCGGACTCAGGAGCCGGTGAACATCACCCTGAACGGGGTGGATTCATCCGAGTTCCCCAGAGTGGTGGCCTATGTCACGGTCTCTGATCACACGGGCCATGCCATCCCGAATCTCCTGCCCGACGCATTTACCCTGAGCGAGGACCGCAACCCGGTCGACGACGTTGCCGCCGAGTTCCTGGAGAATGTGGGCGAGCCGATCCTGCTGGCGCTGGCGCTGGATACCAGCGGCAGCATGGCGGGGACCGCGTTGAGCAACGCCCAGGCGGCGGCCGTGCAACTGATCAACGACTTGGGTCCGGCCGACAAGGTGAGCGTGCTCTCCTTTAACGACACGGTCGAGACCCAGGTCGAGCTCACCGCCGACAAGGCCGCCGCCATCGCCGCCGTGCAGGCCCTCAGCGCCGGGGGCGATACGGCCTTTAACGATGCCGTCTACGAAGGGGCCAGGTTGCTGGCAAGCCGTCCTCGTGGGCGCAAGGCCCTCGTCGTCCTGACTGACGGGGAGGATACCAGCAGCGTGCTAACAATCGACGACGCCATCAGCGCGGCACAGGAGGCCAGCGTCCCGGTCTATGCCGTGGGCTTTGGCCCGGACATACGGCCTCGCATCTTGGAGAGGTTGGCGCTGCTGACCGGCGGGCACCTTTACCGGACGCCCTCGTCGGAGCAGATCGGGGAGAGCTTCCAGGCCGTGGCCCGTCTGTTGCGCTACCAGTACGTCTTGCGCTTTGACTCGTCCCTGCCCGCCGATGACCGTCCGCACACACTGCGCGTGGACGTGAATGTCGAGGGCATCCGGGCGCACGCCGAGATCCCGTTCACGGCTGTGGGACGCGAGATCGCACTGGCGATGGTCGCGCCGGCGGAAGGGAGCACGGTGGGGGGCATGGTCACCCTGACGCCCCGCATCGAGGCGCCGGGCGATGTGCTGCAAGTCGACTATCTGCTGGACGGCGATCCACTGGCGACCGTGACCACCGGCGATTTCAGCTATGCCTGGGATGCCACCACCGTTCCTATCGGTCGGCACACGCTCACGGTGCGCGTCACCGACAGCGCGACCAACGAGGGTGAGGCGGATCTGAACCTGACGGTGGCTGAGCCCGTCGAGATCGCCTTTGTCGCGCCTGCGGATAACCTGACTGATCTGAGTGGTGAGGTGGAGGTGGCCGTAGAGGTCGTTTCGCTTGCCGGCGTGTCACACGTGGACTTTGCCGTCGACGATCAGGTGGTGGAAACACTAGAGTCGCCCCCCTATCGCTTTGACTGGGACACTGGTTCAGTGGCCACCGGCGACCACCAGCTTGCGGCAACTGCCTACGACGTCAACGGCCTGTCCGACCGGGCGACGCTGGATGTGTGGGTCGCCTTCCGCGGTACGAGCTGGGGACTGTGGGCGGTGCTGGGGCTTGTGCTCGTGGTGGGGGGACTGATGGTGCCCCTGGCCCTGCGCCGGCGGCGGAGGGTAGTGCGGCAGCCAACGGCGGCAGGTATGCCATCCACTGCGGTGGCGCCGCCGGTTCCTCGCCCCGGTGATGCAACGACAGAGCGATCCGACCAGCCTGAAGGCGAGCCGGTCGCATGGCTGGTCGTCGAGGCGGGCCCCGATGCCGGCTCTCGCTGGCCCGTCGTGATGGGGGAGACCCGGCTGGGCCGCACCCGCAGTGCCAACGACGTCGTTATCCCCAGCAGCACGGCCTCGCGACGACACGCATCGATCCTCGCTGACGTGGATGGCTTTGTCTACTATGACATCGAGCCAACCAACCCCACGTTGACAAACGACGTGCCCATCGTGGGCTCGCACGAATTGTTGGACGGCGATCGGATCCAGATCGGCGACATCATCTTGCGATTTGAGAAGGAGGGATAGAAATGAGCCAGGAAGGTTTCTGTGAGAAACATGGTCCGTACGATGCGTCTCTGGGCAGATGCCCATACTGCGACCGAGAGAGGGGACTGCCTGCTGCGCCACCGCCGTTGGATGACGAGCTGCCCACCGATCCGTGGGGCGGGCGGGGCAGGCCAGCGCGGGCTGCCGCAGACGACGATGTCACGGAATGGCCCCAGCGCCGGCGTGCGGGCTTGGACGACGAGGATATGACCGAGCTGCCCGAGCGGCGCAAGCGCGTCGGCTGGGAGGAAGACGAGACGGTCGTGGAGCGATCTGAGAGCGGCCTGCTGGGTTTCTTGATCGTCAAGGAGGGCATGCGCCGGGGGCAGGTACACCGCATCGGGCACGGCACGACGCTGGGTCGGGGCGACTCGGACATCCTCATCCGCGACGAAAAGGTGTCCCGCCTCCATGCCAAGTTCACGGTCGAGGACGAGCAGTTCTTTGTCTGGGACTTTGGCAGCGAGAACGACACCCTGGTGAACGGCGAGCGGATCCGCGAGGCCACGGCGCTCCAGGAGAACGATACGATCAAGATTGGGAACACGACCTTTGTGCTAAAGACCTTGGAGTAGCCGCCTCGTACTAGCTGCACCGCAGCAAGGGGGCAAGACTCAAGAGAGACCAGCAAAGGGTGGTAATGGACCAACTACTGGGACGGACGCTGAAGGGGCGCTACCGCATAGACAGCTACGTCGGGGGCGGTGGCATGGCCAACGTCTACCGCGCCTGGGACCAGAGCCAGCGCCGTTATGTCGCGCTCAAGATCCTCCGCGAGGATCTGGCGGATGACCCCGTGTTCCTGCGCCGCTTTCGCCGCGAGGCAGCGGTGCTGGGACAACTGCAGCATCCCAACATCGTGCGCTACCATGGCTTGGAGCAGGAGCATGGGCTGGCCTACATGGTCGTCGAGTTCATTGACGGCCGAAGCCTTCGCAAGGAGATGGCCCAGCTCCGCCAACCCATGACTCCGAGTCAGGCGGCGGCGATCCTCGAGCCTGTGTGCGATGCCCTGCAGTACGCGCACGATCGGGACCTTATGCACTGCGACGTGAAGCCAGCGAACATCCTTGTGGAAAAGGGAGGGCGGGTGGTGCTGGCCGATTTCGGCATTGCGCGCTGGGCAGAGTCGGCAACGACGACCTTTGCCGGCGCAGGGACTCCGGCCTACATGTCACCGGAGCAATGCCGGGGCACGGGCATCACCCGCCTGACCGATATCTACAGCTTGAGCGTCACCCTGTACGAGATGCTGACGCTCGACCGGCCCTTTGTCGGTGACACCGGCCCGCCAGACAGTGCCCTGGGTGAGCGGATCCGCTGGGAGCATCTGCGCGAGTCCCCGCCATCTCCGCGCAGTCTCAACCCCAGGATCCCGGCCGCACTCGAGGAAGTGATCCTCACCGGCCTGTCCAAAGAGCCCGGGATGCGCCAGCAGACGCCGCGCGGGTTGTATCGGCAGGTGGTCGCGGCAGGGATTGAGCCCGATCGCACGATGGCATGGGCGGTCGAGGAAACGCTCCTCCCAGCCCGAACGCTGGGGCCGAAGGTCGATACCCTGCCAGAGCCGCCCGCACCCCCGGCGGTACCGGCCGGTGTGCGTCCGCGACAAAAACGAGGTCTTCTGTTTCTGGTCATGGGCGTGACGGTCGCCCTGCTATTGGTGCTTGCCATAGCTCTTGTAGGACCGGCCCCGGACCCGCCTGCGCCGACTCGGGCGGCCGCTGTGCCAACGCACACCCCTGTGCCAACCGCAACCACGTGGTCGATTCCAACTGATGCAGTGCCCCCCACTCCTGAAGCAACGACGGCGATCATCCCGTCCGAGACGCCGGCACCAACGCCGCTTCCACCACCCAGCACGGTCTATATCGAGTATGTGCTCGATACTTCGAACAGCATGATGCAGTCCTTGTCGGGAGAGCGTACCAGGCTGGCAGTTGCCGTTTCCGCGCTGATGGGGCACTGGCAGGCTTTGGACACAGAGCCCAACATTGGCCTGCGCGTCTACGGCCACCAGCTCCCCGTCACTGACCCCGGTAGCTGCACGGACACAGAGCTTCTGGCGGCGCCAGCCCAGGGACAGAGAGAGGTTCTGGCCGGCCACCTACACGAGCTGTCAGCGCGGGGTATGTCTCCTTTGATCGATACATTGGTAAAGGCGACACGCGATTTCTCGTTCCTTGGCGGAAGGACCAATGCTCTGATCTTGATCGCCGATGGAGGAGACAACTGCGTTGACAAGAACCCGTGCGACACGGTACGGACGCACCTAGAGGTAGGGATGCAGTACACAATCAATGTCGTAGGACTCGCGGTGGACGAGACTGCAAAGCAGCAACTGCAGTGCATGGCACAAGTCAGCGGTGGCCTGTACCGCGATGCAGCGAGTGAGGCCGAGCTGATCAGCGCGCTGAACGAGTTCGTGGCACAGATCCTGGCCGAAGGGCAGTAGACCCGCATAGCAAACCGAGGAGAAGGAGAGAAGCCCTATGCAACCCGACAACGGATGCGCAACCCGCCTGGCTGCCCGCCGCCGGATCGTCGTGGGTGTCGGCATCGTCCTGGCCCTGTTGATTGTCGCCTGGATCGCCTACGCGCTCATCAGCAGCCTGCTCGACGGGCCGCAGCCGGCGCCCACGACGGTTCCCGCAAGCAAGAGTCCTCTCCCTCCCTCCTCGGAGACGCTGCCCCCCTCCCCGACCTCCGAACTCGGCACGAGTAACATCTACATCGAGTATATCCTCGATGCCTCGGGGAGCATGAACGAAACCCTGCCGGACGGGACGCTCAAGCTGGAGGTGGCCAAGAACCTGCTCACCGACCACCTGGGGGCCTTCCATCCCGAGACCAACATCGGGCTGCGGGCGTACGGTCACCGGCTGCCCTACCAACAGACGGAGGAGAGCTGCCGGGACATCGAGCTGATTGCTCCCGTGGAGAAGGGGCAGTTGGAGACGATCGTCACCTGGCTGCGAGGGTTCGCCGCCCAGGGGATGACGCCGCTGGCAGAGTCGATACGGCAGGCGATGGCGGATTTCGTCTTTGAGCCGGGGCGCATCAACTCGATCGTGATGCTGAGCGACGGCATCGAGACCTGTGAGGGGGACCCGTGTGGTTTGGTGGAAGAACTGAAAGCGGCAGGCATCAACTTTACCATCCACGTGATCGGCCTGGACGTGGACGGGGCGACGCGGGAGCAGTTGCGCTGCATCGCGGAAGCCGGGGGCGGCACTTACTACGACGTCGAGACGGAACAGGACCTGGCGGAGGCCCTGGACGACATCCAGGAAACGGTCACGGAGGATGAGGTGATCGTGCCGCCCGGCGTGGACACGCCGTCTCCTATCTCACCGGTTTCCGACCTGGATCCTCAAGACATCCTGCTCACTGGAGTGGCAGGCTCCTCCTCTGAAGGGGGTTCGGGCTTCCATTTAGTAGTGGGCGAAGTACTCGCAGTTGGCTCCGAAGTGCCAGAGTGCGTGACCGAGCTCGAGGATGCCCGAGTTGAGGGAGTGCGGGATCAGTGTCTGGGTGAGTGGCTAGCAGAGATCCAGCCTGGCGAGATCGATGTCTTTGCTGGTGATGAGGTTGAGATCTTTGGCAGAGTGACAAGCATGACTTCACATGGTTGCGGCATTTACATCGGCGTCTGCGAGAGCGCCAGCTACTATTTGAGATACGCGCAGCCTACCTCGCCTGGGCAAGACGAGCCTGTGGGTGATGAGAGCTTCTCAATCAAGGCCGCACAGGCCCTTGCCCCGATTTCGATCCTGTCCAAGACAGAATATCCGGGGCTAACTGAGGATTATTCATACATGCAGTTCGAGGTGGATCAAGCTGGCAACGTCCACATCCTCATACATTGGGGCTGGGATGACGACGAAGAGGGTGAGATCTACGTGGTGGACGGTGTAGTCTATGCTCGGGATAGTGGCGTAGGCGAAGACGATTTCACCGTGGTGGAAGACCCAGAATACCTCGCTCTGTTGGCCGATCCCTTTGATGCTGTGTTTTCAGTCCATGAGGGCTCAGAAGATATCTTTGAGACCTTTCCCCTGCATACGATTCTCTGGGCGGGGGCATATGCGAGTGTGGAACCGCTAGGCGCTGAAACCGTAAATGGATTCCTATCAGATGAGTACCGGCTGGTGGTGGATCCGACGGAGCTGAGTGACCTTCGCGGGCTTTGGCGTCATTTTGATGACCTGGCTGACTGGATTTCCCTTGACCAGGACAATGCTGTTGTTGACGTATGGATCGAGCCAAGCACCGGGGCTATCGTGAAGGCCGAGTGGCAGCTCATCACCGATGAGGGGATCATGAATGCAACTCTCGAGGTCATGCCCCTGAACACGACGCGATTCGTGCCACCCCCGGTGGAACCTGCGGGCACGACGGCAGAGGAAACCACTCCCCATGGAACCATCGCTGGAGGATTGAGCTATCCCTCTGAGTATATTCCGGCCATGACCATCTATGCGCGCAACATAGATACTTATCAGACGTTTTCCGTCCGTGTACCGGAAGGCACACTTGAATACTGGCTGGACATTCCAGTGGAAGGCTCCTATTTTGTCTTCGCCTGGACCGATACAGGTGTCGGCGCCAGCTATTCCCGCTTTGTGACATGTGGCTTGAGAGCAGAATGCTCCGATCACACACTCATTCCTGTTTCCGTGAAACTCGGAGAGAGCGTGACTGGAATAGACATAGCTGATTGGTACTGGCAGGAGGCAGTTCCGGAGCCGTAGGGGTCGAGCACCCAGACGATCTCGTCGTGGCGGGCTTTGACTGGATCGCCGCAGCCGGGGATCGCACAAGAGCGCCGCTTCGCCCGTGAGGCAGAACATGGAGAGAAGGACGAGCGCTTGGTCTGCAAAGAATTCAACCTACACCTGAGCAGCGGCTGGGCCGATGCGTTTCGCTTCCGGTTGTCACCAAAGCCCTCTGGGAAGGCAGCTAGCCGCCTTCATTTCCGATCGCGACGGAAGCGATGAGATTCATGTGATAAAGCGCGATGGGAGTGGTCTGCACCAGATTGCACGAGAGGGAACGCAGCCGTCTTGGCGGCATTGACGCACGAGACGGTGCCCGCATAGCAAACCGAGGAGAAGGAGAGAACCCCTATGCAACCCGATGACGGTTCCACAACCCGCCTGGCTGCCCGCCGCCGGATCGTCGTGGGCCTTGGCATCGTCCTGGCCCTGTTGATTGTCGCCTGGGTCGCCTACGTCCTCATCAGCAGCCTGCTCGGCGACCAGCCGGCGCCCACGGAGGTCGCGGCAGAGACGACAGGTCCACCTGCGACGATGCCCGCAACCGACAGCGCCACACCTCCCCCGCTGCCCACCGCCTCGGAGACGCCGAGACCTTCTCCGACCCCGACCACCGAGCTTGGCACGAGTAACATCTACATCGAGTACATCCTCGATGCCTCGGGGAGCATGAACGAAACCCTGCCGGACGGGGCGCTCAAGCTGGAGGTAGCCAAGAACCTGCTCACCGACCACCTGGGGGCCTTCCATCCCGAGACCAGCATCGGGCTGCGGGCGTACGGTCACCGGCTGCCCTACCAACAGACGGAGGAGAGCTGCCGGGACATCGAGCTGATCGCGCCGGTGGAGAAGGGGCAGTTGGAGACGATCGTCACCTGGCTGCGGGGGTTCGAGGCCCAGGGGATGACGCCGCTGGCAGAATCGATACGGCAGGCGATAGACGATTTCGTCTTTGAGCCGGGGCGCATCAACTCGATCGTGATGCTCAGCGACGGCATCGAGACCTGCGAGGGGGACCCCTGTGGTTTGGTGGAGGAACTGAAGGCGTCGGGCATCAACTTTACGATCCACGTCATCGGCCTGGACGTGGACAGGGCGACGCGGGAGCAGTTGCGCTGCATCGCGGAAGCCGGGGGCGGCACCTACCACGACGTCGAGACGAAACAGGACCTGGTGGAGGCCCTGGACGACATCCAGGAGACGGTGACGGAGGATGAGGTGATCGTGCCGTCCGGCGTGGATACCCCAACCCCGCTGCCCATCCCGACGGAGACGCCTGTGCCGCCCACGCCGACATCTACTCCGAGCGCCACAGCGACGCACACACTCACCCCGACGCCGTCGGCGACACCGACCATCACGCCTACGCCCGCGCCTGTTGCCGGCGACACCTGGACCCGGCCAGAGGATGGCATGGTGATGCTGTACGTGCCAGGGAGTGGGTTCCGGATGGGAAGCACGGACGCGGAGCACGATGCGACGCTGGAGTTGTGCAGCGAAGAGCACGGATACCTGTGCGAGCGCTGGTGGTTTGAAGATGAGCAACCGGATCACGATGTGTACCTGGACGCATACTGGATCGACCGTACCGAGGTAACCAACGCGCAATTCGCGGCCTTTCTGAACCAACGAGGGAACCAGGAGGAAGGGGGCGTCCCCTGGCTGGACTTGGGCGATGAGGACTGCTTGATCGAGGGAGTAAGCCGGGCATTCCAACCCAAGAGCGGGTATGGGGACCATCCGGTGATTGAGGTGACGTGGTACGGAGCGGGGGCATACTGCGAGTGGGCCGGGGGCCGGCTGCCAACAGAGGCAGAGTGGGAGTACGCGGCGCGTGGGCCGGAGCGGTTGGTCTTTCCGTGGGGCAATGAGTTTGACTGCGCAATGGGGAACTTTGATGACGAAACTGCCTTGGACCCCTATGTCGTGTCAGGCGGAGAGGGATGTGATGGCTACCCTCGGACGGCACCGGTTGGGAGCTTTCCGAGTGACCGGAGCTGGATCGGGGCGCTGGACCTCTCTGGTAACGTGTGGGAGTGGGTTGGGGATTGGTTTGATGCGGAGTACTATGAGCGTTCGCCACTGGAGAATCCTGCGGGTCCGTCATCGGGGCAGTACCGGGTGCTGCGCGGGGGCTCGTGGATCCAATGGGCCTACAGCCTGCGCGGTGCCTCTCGCGGCCGCAGGTCGCCACACGATACGCTCGAGGTCATTGGCTTTCGGTGCGCCAGAGGCTCTTAACCGCTCCCTGTCCACTGCTATCTGTTCTCTGACAGGTAATCCGCGCGCCTGTCCTGAGCGTAGCCGAAGGGAAGCGCGGTCGCTGGTGGTGGGGATGGGTTGTTTCGTATAGCAGTTTTGAGGATCATGACAACATGCTCGACCTGACGGGGAAAACACTCAAAGGGCGCTACCGCATCGAGGCGATGATCCGCCGCGGTGGGATGGCCGAGGTCTACAAGGCCTGGGACACCCACCGCCAGTACCACGTCGCTGTCAAGGTGATGCGCGAGGACCTGGCGGAGGACCTGGAGTTCGTGCGCCGCTTCCGCCGCGAGGCCCGGGCGCTGGCGGCCCTGTCCCACGAGAACATCGTACGCTTTTACTCCTTCGAGCAGGAGGGCCGGCTGGCCTTCATCGTCATGGGCTACGCGGAGGGCACGAGCCCGATCGCGAGTGCTGCTAGCGCGCAGGCGTCCGCACCGCCGGTTCGAGCAGCGACACGACCGGTAGCCGCGCTCTCATCGGCGCCGGTGCGGGCCCGAGAACCTGAGCTGGAGCTCGCCGGTGCTCCCAGCGCGCCCGCCCGCGTTGCTGCACTGGGAGGTGCTGCGCCCGGCACCCAACCCCGGACACGCCGCGCAAACCGAGGAGAAGGAGAGAACCCCTATGCAACCCGACAACGGATCCACAACCCGCCTGGCTGCCCGCCGCCGGATCGTCGTGGGCATCGGCATCGTCCTGGCCCTGTTGATTGTCGCCTGGGCGGCCTACGTCCTGATCAGCAACCTGCTCAGCGGGCCGCAACCGGCGCCCACGGAGGTCGCGGCAGAGACGACCGGTCCGCCCGCGGCGGTTCCCGCAAGCGACAGTCCTCTCCCTACCTCCTCAGAGTCGCTGCCCCCCTCCCCAACCCCCGAGCTCGGCACGAGCAACGTCTACATCGAGTACATCCTCGATGCCTCGGGGAGCATGAACGAAACCCTGCCGGACGGCACGCTCAAGCTCGAGGTAGCCAAGAACCTGCTCACCGACCACCTGGGGGCCTTCCATCCCGAGACCAACATCGGGCTGCGGGCGTACGGCCACCGGCTGCCCTACCAGCAGACCGAGGAGAGCTGCCGCGACATCGAGCTGATTGCTCCCGTGGAGAAGGGGCAGTTGGAGACGATCGTCACCTGGCTGCGGGGGTTCGCCGCCCAGGGGATGACGCCGCTGGCGGAATCGATACGGCAGGCGATGGCGGATTTCGTGTTTGAGCCGGGGCGCATCAACTCGATCGTGATGCTGAGCGACGGCATCGAGACCTGCGAGGGCGACCCCTGTGGTTTGGTGGAGGAACTGAAGGCGTCGGGCATCAACTTTACCATCCACGTCATCGGCCTGGACGTGGACAGGGCGACGCGGGAGCAGTTGCGCTGCATCGCGGAAGCCGGGGGCGGCACGTACTACGACGTCGAGACCGAACAGGACCTGACGGAGGCCCTGGACGACATCCAGGAGACGGTCACGGAGGAGGAGGTGATCGTGCCTCCCGGTGCGAACGCACCGATTGTGGAAGGCTATCCCCTGATCGAGGACTTTGACTCAGATCTTGGTTTCACTTCAACAGATCCAGATGTGTACATACGGGATGGTAGGGTGAACTGGAGCTTGGTCCTCTCCGAGGATCAACAATATGTCTATCGGAGCATTCCTCGACTCAGGGGAGATGCACGCCTTACAGTCGTGGCCCAGGTCGATTCGCATTCTGGGAATTGCTATGTCAGGGTGGGCATTGGGTCAGGCCTGGACAGCCAGAAACAGGTCGCGCTTAGGTTCGGCTATCGGGGAGGGATTCCTCCTGGCTACCGGGTAAACGCGGTCGGTGTGGTGCTCAGCGAGTCTTCAGAGACGAATGCGCTTCTGCTAGAGCCTGGTAGGCTCTACACTGCAACATTGATCATTGCGGACAGCGTTTCGCTGCATGTGGACGGGCTGGGCACCCTGGCGGGCACACCGTCGTATACAGGAGCATATGACACGCTGTTCATTGGCAGTCCTGGCGGCGCTGCACCGGACCCTGGTAGGTGCTCCGGCTATATAGAGCGGGTGATCATCGAACCGCTGCCCACCTCGGCGGCGACGCCTGTGCTGCCAACCTCAACCTGGACGTCCACCCCTCCGCCGACCACACCACCGACAGCTACGCCCAGCCCCAGCCCCGCCGTACCGACACCGGGACCACGGGACATGCATTTCGTTGTGGAGATAGTCGAACCACCTTCACCGCCTGAGGATCAGATGGGTATCGCGTGGGCGATATGGCAACCCCATATCGTGGAATATCTCGTGCCAAGACTCGAGGTTTGTGATGGACAGCCCTATACTCGTGACCCACAAGTGATCTACTGGGGACCAAATCAGGACAACGTCGTAACCGATTTGGAGATCGGTCAGAGGGTCGAAATCTACGGTGAGTGCTTCTTTGACATGGGCACTACTCCCGCCGTAGGAATACCATCACAGCCACCCTACTTCCTGCGAGTATACCAGCCGTGAACCTGGGGCCACCGGGCGGACTTGCTGAGCTTGGCCAAGCGCATGAGGACTCCAGGCTGCCGTTCCATGAGTGCTCTTGTACGCATACGACTTGGGGTGCGCGTACTCGGGGCGAGTTTCTAACATACGCTCGTCACGAAGCTGGCTTCTGAAGGCCGGGACTGCAGCCCGCTTTGGCCGTCGGCGGCGTCCCAGGCGAGGGCGCGGCGGTCGCGCAGCAGCCGGCCCGGGCGGCTGGCGTTCTGCCCGTGGATGGCGAATAGGCGGGCCAGATCGGGGATGGTCAGCTCGCCGACGTGGGCGTCGATATGGTGGCAGCGGCCACCCTGCCCTTGTGGCGCGTGTGGCTCCGGAGGCGCGCGGTATACTTGTCAGAGGCCTGGCACGACGCCAGGATTCTCGCACCAGGATCTCGACAAGGTATGGACGCTTTACACTGCAAGACGAAACTGATTGTGTCTTCCACCGCCGGCCCGCTGGTTCCCCGACCGGCTGTCTCTTCCCGCACGATTGCGACGCTACAATGCCCAATTGGTGACCGGATTCGCCCCTTGATGCACGGTTTCGCGAAAGGTAGTGTCATAGTCCTGCAACGTGTGCCGGGACAGCCGCCGGGCGTGGGCGGCTACAAAGTAGCCTTCGATGGCTCGAGAGAGAGTGATGCGATTTTTGTCCATGGGACCTCCAGTTCCCGTGTCCCAGTGCCGATAATGCGAAAACAGTACCGACAATTCGCGGAGCGCTTTTTTTTGACCCTGATGGAAAAGGAACCGTGTGACCTGCGGTTCGCGGGGATTTGTGCGAACCGCTTACCAGAGGTCACACGGCCTGTCTCTCGAACGAACCGTGTGACCCCTGGTTGCCTTTGGTAGGGGCGAGAGGATTTGAGCCTCCGACCTCACGGACCCGAACCGTGACTCCGAAACCTCGAACCGGAAACCTCATTTTCAGGCTCTGGGACTATCCTTGAAGTCTGCGGTAGAAGGAGCCTTGAGGTTTGCGGTTCTTTTCTATTCCCTTGCCTCCAGTAGTTTCACCCACTAGAGAACGACTCTCAGTACTGATAATAACGGTTACATTAACCAGATATGTTCCTGAGATTCGATCAACCCGAAGCGAGTTGCGTATACCATTGCAGTCGTGGAAACTGGTGACAGCCTCCTACAGCTCGTTCAGCAGTACACAGCCTGCGACCACGCCGCTCGCGACGTCACAGATGCGTGGCTGTCAGGGCATTGAGGCTGAATCGTAGCGAAGACAATCCCAGGACACGGCATCGTCAGAGCTTAGGAATGGACCATGACCTCGTCTCCCTGAACAGTGTATCTGGTTTCCAGCCCCTGATCTCTTGTGATCTCTGCCATGTATCCGATTACTTCTCCAAAGCGCTGATCCTCCGAGAGCAAGACCTCGGGCTGAGATTGCCTGTTGATGTAGGCAGGCAGAAAGGAGACGTTCTTCACCCGTCTATTGGAAATGATGCACTTGGCCACGATGGTTTTCCTCGAGTCAGGGGGCATGAAATAAGTGGGATATTCAGGGTCAGGTTTCCAGTCAGGATTCAGCCTCTCGATCTCCTTGTGCCCCGGTCTCTCAAGGAGTGCCTTGGGGGCACGTAGGTCTAGTGCGAAATTGCAGAGGCTGTAGAAGATGACTTTGCCGGCATACACTTCAATGCCCTTGAGAATGTGCGCATGGTGTCCCAAGATCAGGTCTGCGCCAGAATCAATGGCCACCCGACCGACTTCTCTCTGATAGTCAGCCAGCACAGCAGGGACAAAGTGAATACCCCAGTGCATTGACACAATGACCACGTCAGCCCGAGAACTGGCTTTACGAATGTCCTCAACCATTGCGCTCAGGTCATCTCGGTGCGGGAAGGTGTGGACTCGACAGGGGGTACCAGGTTGATCGTGCTCAATCTGCTCATAGAATGTGAATGCTCTCATAGGAACGCAACCGGGTCTGTCCACGTCAGCCCAATACCCCTGTGGCAGGATCGAGTTGTAGGCCAGGAATGCGATTCGGGTGTCCTTGCATTCGATGATTGCTGGCTTTCGAGCCTCTTCGATGTTCCTGCCCGAGCCTATCACTGACAACCCCGCTTCTTCCAGGGCAGCTATCGTATCGAAAAAGGCCTCGCGTCCCCAGTCCATGCAGTGATTGCTGGCGAAAGAAACGACTTCGAAACCAGCATCTTTGATGGCACGGGCTGCTTGGGGGTTGATGCGACAAGGGAGCCTGGCTTGTGGCAAGGGTGTCCCCCGATCCGAGAGAACGGCATCGAGTTGGCAGAACGCTACATCGCCCCCTCTGATTGTGTCCGTGACATGTTCGAATATTGATCCTGGGTCTTCCCTATCGGGAATCACATCCCCAACAGCGTACAATACAATGTCATTAGACTTGCTTGCCACTTTCTTCTCCCTCGATCGTCCTTCTATGCCGTCGAACCGTGCTCAGTCCGGGCGATGATCTCATCTTGCACCTTCTTGTCCAGACTGACAAAGTAGGCACTGTAGCCAGCCACCCTCACAATGAGATCGCGATGCTTTTCTGGATGCAGTTGGGCATCCAGCAGTGTGTCCTTATTGACAACGTTGAATTGCACATGCTTCCCACCGGCGCTGAAGTAGATCCTGATCAAGTCCGACAGTTTCTTCAGATCTTCGGTGGTCTTGAGGGCCGATGGATGGAATTTCATATTCAGCAATGTAGCCTGGAAGGGCGTCTGGTTTATTGTCATGGCGCTTCTGAGCAGGGCCGTAGGCCCATGAGTATCCTTACCCTGTGCCGCAGATATGGTTCCATCTGCCAGAGTCTCACCGGCATATCTGCCGTCAGGGGTCGCACCGGTCAAGGCCCCCCCTGGCGCGTGTGCTGTGATCGAAATGCCCGTTGGTTTGTTCGTTCCGCCCCAAGCCGTAGGGAACGTGGCAGCCGTGTCCGCCCAAAACTGGTAGAGTTGCTTGGCTATCGAGTCAACATAGGGATCACCGTTTCCATATTTGGGCGCCGACAGGCACATCTTGCGGATGTCTTCGTGCCCGTTTCGCTGCCAATTCGCGTCGAGAGCGGCTTTCAGCTCCGTCTTGGTGATCTGCTTCTCCTCAAAGACAAGCTTCTTCACCGCTGCCATAGAGTCAGCAACATTGATCATGCCGACGAGGTTCAGCGCTGAGCCATTCTCAAAAGGCATGATACGATCCAGAGCATCTCTGCCCACCTTTATGGCGTCAACCATCAGCGCAGAATGAACAGGGTCAGGGAAGAGCTCGGTCTGTACCATCAAGAGAATGTTGTGCTCCTCTGCCGCCAGACCCATAAAGTAGGCAAGTTGCTCTCTGAATGCCTTCATAAAGTCATCAAAGGTCTCAAAGCTTTCAAACTCTCCAGTCTGTATCCCAAGTTGCGTACCGGTGCGCGGGTCAATACCGTTGCTCATGGTGATCTCGAAAACGCGCGGTACGATGAACATGCCAAAGGCATGAATGCGCGATTTGCCCGGAATGTTGACATCAAGGCACCCGGCAAGCGCGTAGTCCCGCGCATCTCGCAGAGGTACGCCCTGGCCCACCAGGTATTCGATGTACGACTTGTCGCCGACGAATGCGGGCATACCGATGCCGGTCCTCACCACTTCGAGGGCTTTGAGCATGAGAGCTTCAGGAGTGCCCTCATGGACGCGCACCGTTATGGTGTGATGAGGCGTCTGGCAGTCCTTTGCGGCTTCTAGTATGAGATACGACAACTCGTTGGTGGCATCTTTGCCATCAGGCGTGATGCCGCCGATGACCCAGTTGTGCCACCTGGCCATCCCTGCCCACTTTTCCCGCTGTAGTTTGCCGCCTCCGACAAAGTTGTATTGCATGATCTTAATCCGAAGACACTCGAGTAATTCCAGTACCTCGTCGTCGCTGATTCTGCCCTCTTCCTTGTCCTTCTTGTAGAACGGGTACATGAGTTGGTCAAATCGGCCTCCTGGCGCAGTCCCACTGGCAATCATTATCCAGATAAACCAGAACGACTGCATCGCTTCGTGGAAGGTCCTTGCCGGGTTGCCTGGCACCC
>JBFFCR010000004.1:0-29903 GCA_041559855.1 Anaerolineae bacterium
GCAACATCGCTGACAAAGATCAGCCGGTCAAAGTCGGGGATTTCGAATACGCTGACGTCAGTGATCACCTTGCCAATGCGCAGGCCCCGTTCGCGATCCAGGGCAGCCTGCATCAGCTCGACAGGCTGCGCCCGCCCGTTCATCACCAAGTCAATCTCTTCGTCGTGCACCATTTGCACGGCTTTGTACGCAGCCTCGATCATGTCGCCTTCGTCGACGAGTTCCATGCCGGTCAGATCAACCCCTTCTTCTTCTGCAATGAGCTGCAGACGCGATGGGCTGTCGATCAGGACGCAGTGGGCCAGTCCCATGCCCCGTGCCATGCGGGCAGCATGCAGTGTTTGGCGCTGCCCACCCCCAACGATGGCGACGCGCTTGGGCGCTCGTTCCATCGCTACATCCAGCAGCTGGGCAAAGTTGCGAACGGTCATCTTTTCTCCTTACCGAACCCGCCGTCGTCCCAAGAGCGGTCCAGGGGCTGCGAATCAGCCGCTGCTGCTGCCTGTGAGAGCCTCACTCCCATGACATTACAAAGTTCCTGTCCATGGGTAGTACCGGTTGTGAGAATGCTGCACCGGCTTCAAGGGCGTCAAGCCACCGGCGCTCTACACAGACAAAGGCGATGGGCAGATCAAGCTCCCGCGCACAGCGCTCGATGGCGGCATGTCCCTGAAGTATGTGTTCGAGGGTGGTCTCTCCGATCAGGTTTGGGTTGCTGACGAGGCTGGAGACCTTGAGCCTGGCGCTTGCCTCAATCTCCTCGATTGAGCTCCGCAGCCCATCGAGCGTTCCGGTGAACGGCCGAAAGGGATTCACCACAAAGTGCATTGTATAGCCCCGGTGGCTGATGGCCGGGCTGAACTGCCCCAGAGCCCGTGCACCCTGCTTGTCGCCGCCCACATCCAGCACCACGGGTAGCTCGGTCTGTTGGATGGCACCCAGGATCTGGGGCGTTATGGCTGGTGTGTCCAGGTGCTGGCCGATGATGGATGGGGCAATCACCTTCACATCTAGATCCATGAGTCTGTCTGCGCTCTCCCGGGAGCGAAAGTATGGGGTCACAATGTCCAGATCGACAAGAATGACGCTAGCAGACCCGTGCTGGTCAGTGTTGGGTGGCGACTCTTCACCGTTGTGCATCTTGCGGGCTAGGTACAGCGCATAATTTATCGCTGCCTCGGACTTGCCGCTGCCAAAGCGCCCGGTGAAGACCACAGCACCTGCATGAGGAATCATGCTTGTCATGGCGCCAGCATGACCCCAAGGGCCAGCGAAGTGAGCTTAACTTCACGTGTGTCAGATCGTGAAGCCAAGATCAAGGGGGATCGCGCGCCCACGACGACACCGGCCATCTTGCCTTGGGCAAAGTAGGTGATGGCCTTGGCGAGCACATTCCCAGCCTCGATGTCAGGGGCGATGAGTATGTCCGCATAACCGGCAACTTCGCTCCTGATGCCCTTGATCCGGGCCGACTCGGGCGAGATTGCATTATCAAGCGCCAGCGGGCCATCCACCAGGCCGCCTTGGATTTGGCCCCGGTCCGCCATCTTGGAAAGGTTAGCAGCGTCGAGGGTAGTAGGGATCTTGGGGTTCACCGTCTCTGTTGCTGCTAACACCGCGACGCGGGGCAGGCTGATGTCGAGCGCGCGTGCGACGTTGATGGCGTTCTGCACGATCTGTACCTTCTGCTCCAAGTCTGGTGCAACGGTCACTCCGGCGTCACTGACAAAGATTAGCCGATCGAACTCGGGGATCTCAAAGATGGCAACATGCGTGAACAAGCGGCCCGTACGCAGTCGAAGCTCGCGACTCAGGGCAGCGCGCAGGAAGTCGCTTGTCTCAATCTTGCCCTTCATGGCAATGTCGGCGTCTCCTTGGCTGACCAACTTCATCACGTGCCATGCGGCCTCTTGCGGATGGGGTTTGTGGACAAGATCCATTCGCGAGATGTCAAAGCCTTCCTCGGCGGCGATCTGCGTGATCTGATCACCATCCCCTACGAGTATGATTTCAGCCAAGCCCGCCAACTCGGCATCCAGACTCGCCAGAAGCACCTCGCTCTGCTGGGCCGCCGCAACTGCTACGGTCTTTGGTCCCTTGCCTTTGGCGGCTTCTAGTAGTTCAGCAAACGTTCGTACCGGCATGTCGCCCTCGGATTCCCTTATGGCTGCTTGGAGGCAGCCTTAGGTACAGTGAAGAAGAACACACTCCCCTGGCCCACTTTGCTATGAACCCCGACCTGACCGCCATGTGTTTCCACGATCTGTTTCACGATCGCAAGTCCCAGCCCCGTGCCGCGAAAGTGCCTCTTGGTGGTGCCATTGACCTGGTAGAAACGCTCGAATATGCGATCAAGTTCGCTCGAAGGAATGCCAATCCCGTTGTCGTGCACCTCGGCGCGGATCTCGGTCTCTTCTTCCACGATACGGATGGTGATCCTGCCTCCTGGCCTGGAGAACTTGATGGCATTCTGAATCAGGTTATCAAAGACCTGGCCCAGCCGTCGCATCTCGCCACGAACTGGGGGCAGCCCATCAGGTATCTCCTCAACTAGCTCGAGCTCTGCCTCCGTGGCACTGGCCCGGGCAGCCTGTATCGCAAAGCGAGCGACCCTGTCGAGTGGCACGGGCCCGGTGCTAATCTGCTCCCTTCCGGTTTCTAGCATGGCGATGATGTCGTCAACCAGCGTCGACAGGATCAGGGATTTGCTGGTTACGATGTCCACGGCCTGCTTCTGCTCGTCTTGAAGGGCGCCCAGCCCACCCTCCTGCAGCAGTTCCATATAGCCCCTTATGAACGTCAGCGGCGTGCGCAACTCGTGGGAGATGTTCTGTATCAGTTCAGACTTGCTGTTGTCTAGGCGCCGCAGTTCGTCAAAGGCCTGCTCCAACTGGTCATAACTGGCTCTCAGGCTCTCGTAAAGCTGAGCATTTTCGATGGCGACCGCAGCTTGGCTGGCGGCAATGGTCAGCAAGCGTGTTTCCTGGTCAAAGGCGTTGGGCTCCTTGTCGTCTATGCTCAGCGTGCCTATTACCTCGCCGCGCACGAGTAGGGGCACGACCAGAAGAGAGCGTATGTTTGGATCAAAGAAGATGAAACCGGGTTCTTGCCTTGTGTCAGCAATGTAGATGGAGCGACGCTCTGTGATTACGCGCCCGCTGATGCCCTCGCCGAGTTTGAGACGCGCGATCCCTTTCCAACTTACTGACGGACCGCTGGCGACCTCGAGCTGAAGGTACTCTCCTGTCCGGTCGATCAAGAAGATGCTGCACGCACGGCAGTCCAGGGTCATGCGCAAAATGCTGACAATGGATTCGAGGACGGATGTGGTGGACAAAGTGCTGGCAATCTGAGTCGAAAGCGTGTACAGGGTCGAGACTTCTGCAAGCCGCGCCGCCGTCTCTTGATGAAGGCGTTCCCTGTCGATGGCGATGGCTGCGATCCCAGCAAGAGACACCAACAGGCGCCGTGTCGTGTCGTCGCGGGGCAGGCCGTCGACGGCGATCAGACCGATGGGGCCTCGCTCGGCGATCAGTGGCACGTTGGTGACCTGTCGGGCTCGGGAGCCTACGTCGTCCAGGAAGTCAGGGTCCGCGGCGGTGTCAGCAACCTCAACGATCCGCCCGGTGCCGAGAGCTCGCCTGTAGGTGCCCTCATAGCGACTGACCGGGCGGCTGTTGAAGGCTTCCACGACCTGCGCGCCCAAACCGCGTTCGGCAACGATGCGCAGTTGGTCTCCGTCCGGCGGATCGATAAGGATGATCGAGCCTTCTTCACTGCGGTTGAGGGCAAACGCCTCCCTGAGGACGATGTCCAGGATTGTCTCAAGATCTGCCGCTTCGTTGAGCGCCTGGCTCACCTCAGTGAGACTGGCAAGCTCGCGCATCCGCTGGTGCGTTTCCGCGTACAAGCGCGAGTTCTCTATGGCTATTGCTATCTGGTTGGCAATGGTCTGGGCGAGGTCGATTTGATCTGCAGAGAATACACGGGGTGTGTCGATGGCGTCCAGTCCTATGGTACCAATGACCTTGCTCTTGGCGACAAGCGGGATGATGAGGATCGACTTGATGTTGCGGACCTCGATTACGTCACGAATGGCCACGGCGAGGGGATCGTTGCGGGCATCGGTGATTGCCAGTGGCTGCTTCGTGGCCATCACGCGCTGTAGGGAAGGGTTGCCAGCCAGAGGGATCCGAACACTGGCGCCTGTGGCGTCAGGCGTCTCCTGGAACTCGGCCGCCACCCTGCCATGGCTCAACTCCGGCTCGAAGAGGATGATGCCCGTCTGCTTGACATGGAAGATGTTGGCCATCTCGCGCACGGCTGTCTGCAGGATCTCGTCCAGGTCAAGGGTAGAGCTAACCGCCGATGAGATACGATTGATCACGGCCAATCGCTCGGCGCGCTGCGACAGCTCGGCGCCAAAACGCTGGGTCTGCTTCTGGAGCTGTTCATTGACAATGGCTGCCGCTGTCTGACCTGCAAAGGCCATCACCAGCCGGGCATCGCCGGGCTGGTAGTAGTTTGGCTCAGTCTTGAACAGCGCCAGTCCCCCGAGGACTCTATCTCGGGTCACGAGCGGAGCGGTGATCGCGGCACGAGCCAGAGACAGGCTGCGGAGGTACTGCCGGTCGGACGCAGAGTGGATGTCTAGGAATATCCGTGGTTGCTGAACCCCCTTCGCTTGCGCCAACAGCGGTTCGGCGAGGAATGTCTCCAGGGCCTGAGGGTTGGCGTCTAGTGAAACGTCATGCCCGCAGACGATGTGCGGACCGAATTCGGTGTTGAGGACAACGAACGCGGCGTCATAGTCCACAACCTGCTGCAGTTGGCGCAGGATGGGGAGTAACACCTCGTGTAATTGCTCCTCTGGGAACTCGACCAGACTTGTGTCGATCATCCACTATCGTTCTTTCAGGAGCCAGCTCCAGTAGTGCCAAGTGATCAGCAGCGCCAGACATAAGCCAATAGCAAGAGGCAGGTGGTAGAGGAGCAAGTAGAACAAGGGAGATGTGAGCAAGGATGGGATAGAGCCTGACGGTGCCCAGAACACGCTTGCTCTGATGAGTCTGACCATCAGAGCCACGGCAACCAGGCCAGCGGCGGCATAATAGCCCTTGTAGAAAGCCCGCATTTTGGTCACGGCGCCAAGCTTGCGCCCGAACTGCGCCAAGACATACAGGGCATACACAAGTGAAGCCAACCCCAGCGAACCCAGAATTGCACCGATGATATCTATCATCGTCTACCCCTCATCATTGTCTTGAAGAGGTAGTAGGCAAGGGCTATTAGGATGGCTCCTCCCAGGAAGAATAGGAGGTCGGGCGCGAGTGCCCCCACAAAGTCCAGGAGCGGGTCGCCCGTGGTGTTGTTGACGAATGCGGCGTCCCACACTGCGGCGATCACAAACAGGGCCAGGGGGACTAGCATCAACTGAAAGCGGGATCTCGAGCCAAACCGAATCTCGTAGAAACGCCCTATGAGGAGCAGGAAGAAGATCAGGATTGCTGCTATGATCCAGTCGAATACGATCAGGAGGATGCTAGGAATATGCATCAATTCCATGCCTTTGTAGCTTGGAACCAGGCTGTCCCAATATTGCTTGTTTCCATCGTGTCCTAACCCAGCAGGGGAGCGCAGCATCGGTTCCCCTCTCTGACCAGTCGCTCACGCTAGCGGGGCCGGAAGGCCTGGTCAAAGGCCTCGGCCATGCGGCGGGGGCTCCCACTCATAATGCCCTCTTGCCCTTCGAACCGGGACATGATCTCGATACCGTGATCGGTGATTTCGAACTGGCGTATGTCCTTGGCGTGATCACTGCCGCGCAGCTTTAGCACCAGGAGAGCCTTGCGGATGGCGCTTTCTATCTCGACGTAGCGCAGCATGATGTAGCTGTCCACTATGTAGGCAATAGAGTGCTCCTCTTCCTCCCCGCCAAGCAGCACTGGACTCTCGCGCGTGAGCACGCTGGTCAAACCTTCGCGCTTGAGGGCGTTGATGAAGCCAAACACGACAGAGCGAAGCTCGAAACCATCCTCCGCCATCTGATCAAAGTGCGAGACGCTGTCGACGAGAATGCGGCGAACGCCCATCTCTCGCGCCAGTGTCTCGATTGTGCCCCCTACGCTCTCAACGTCCGAACGGGTAACCGACGGGCTGGTCATGATCACACGAAGCTTGCCCTCGCGCTCCAACTGGCGAAAGTCCCAGCCAAAGCTCGCCGCGTCGCGATAGTACTGCTGGGGAAACTCCTCAAATGTAAGGATCAGACCAGGCTCATTGTGGTAGCGGATACCATTGTAGATAAACTGCATACCCAACGTGCTCTTGCCTGTGCCCGGTGGTCCCTCAACCAGGTTGGCAGTCTGAGGGAGGAATCCCCCCATGAGCATCTCGTCAAGGCCCTTGATATCTGTTTCGACTCGGTCGTTGCCCATGTTCCATTACCTCCTGTGGGGTGCCGTGCCCACCTTGTCGGGTGGCCTGGCGCCAATCTAGGACGGGCATCTGCCGAGCCGCGCGCATCGGACGCGAAGAAGACGCGTGGTTGTGAAAGCCATCGCGCGCGGCAGCCGGCACACCCGGTGCTTGGCTATCGCATGCCGCGGACGATGTGATAGATCACTTTGACGCGGAAATGGCGGTCTTCGCAGGCCGTGATAAAGCGGTCAAGCAGTTCTCGCGTACTGTCGTCGGTGGTCAGGGAATAGACCTGCATCCCGTCAATCGACTTGACCTCCATGATGTCGCTATCCACAAGCTCCCGCAACTCCGGCTCGACAGTAGCAGCGTTGCGCCCAACGTACTTGGCTATGTTCTCTGCCGTGTCTGCCGTGTTCGGATTCTCCCGCAGAAAGCGCACCAGATCCCATTTGATGAACGAGTTGACCTTGGTCTTGACCAGATCCAGGAGCGGTGGATCCATATCGTTCATGAGCCGTGTGGTGAAATCCTCTCCGCTAAAGACCAAAGCTGCACCTCCCTCCATGGTTTCCGGGCTTTTGTATCCAATATCGGTTCACTGGTCTGGGCTCGCGCTCATGGCTGACCCAGTACGTGGTGTCGCCCTTACCAAGGGTGGCTGTAAGGGCTGCCGTACTTTCACTCCCATTGTAACATCATCGGGCGAAAAAATCAAGCAAGCGGCCGGAGCTGAGGGATCCGCGACACCAAAGCCCATCTTCGCTACTGGGGGTTGAGGACCGCTGGCGGCTGGCGGAACAGAATGCGGATAGTGGTCCTCCTGATGTTATCACCCAGTTCCTCGAACAGCTCAAATGCGCGCCGCTTGTATTCTACCAAGGGGTCGCGCTGGCCATATGCCTCGAGGCCGATACCGCGGCGGAGATCTTCGATATCGGTCAAGTAGTCGATCCACAGTTGGCTGATGGTGTGCAGCAGAACGCGACGCTCTATGCGACCCAGGATCATCCTGCCCAGGTAGGCGCTAAGGTGTGCCTGCTGTTCCGCCTGTAGATTCTGGAAGCGACTGTTGCCCCACTCTGAGACTACTTCCTCCCCGATGGTCCTGAGTAGGTCACCATGGACCTCGGTATCCAGATCCTTCAGTTGCTGGCGGCGGAAGGCGCGCATCTGGCCTTCTTCGAGCGCCAACCCATGTCTCAAGAGGATCTCGTGCACTGCCCGACGCAATCCCCGGCCCATACCGTCCAGCCGCCGTTTGCGAAGCCTGGCCATCTGCTCGCGTTGGAGCAGAGCCAGGATGTCCTGTCGTGGTCCAACCTGCAAGTCGCCCACGGGATTGGCCAAAAGCTGATCGAGTCTCTCAGAATCCAGGAACCAATCACGAGTTTGCAGATGAGTCATGATCGCATCCCGGTCCGCTTCCGGCAGGTCGGCAAGACAGGAATCCGACCGTGACTCTAACCAGCCGGTGCCAAGATCCTGGGCCAGCGCATCCAGATCCTCACGCCGCAGATCGCCAATCGGCTGAGCAAGTACCCTCTCCCTCACGTCAGCACTCGCAAAGTACCCCAGGTCTTCGAGTGCCTCCCGTAACCCTTGCCGCAGGCCGTCATCGAGGTCCGCCACCAGGCTATCCGCGATCTCGGTTCCGATTCGCTCTGCCAGATCAGTGATCACGATCTCATAGGACTCGCTCGGCAGGTCGACCAGGCGCCGATCGAGGACCTGCCGGCGCCGCCTCTCATCAGTGAAGTATCCGACCTCGTCCAGGTACTGCCATAGGCGAGCCCGCAATTGGTCTGGAAGCTCACTCACTTGCTGATGGGAGATGTCTCCAAGAAGATGCGCCCCCAGTGCGCTCTCCACTGCCACACGCAGCTCGGGCGGCAATCCTGGGCCAGGGTGCTGCTGCACGAGTTGTAAGCGTCCACGGTCAAGGAAGTAGTCGAGCCGTCCCAGGCGGTCCCGAACCGCTGCCTGAAGCTCGGGCGCCATTTCGCCGATCGTCCTCGTATCGAGCGCGTCGGTGAGCTGGCCAACCAGGGCCTTCTGCACCCTGTCGCGAGTGTCTGCATCGAATTCCTCGAGGCGCTGGTAGGCGAACAGCTCTTCCTTGAACTCGTCCGTGAAGTGGCCGCGGTTGCGGAGAAAGACCCATAGGGTCTGCCGATCGTTGTTGGGCAGGTCGGGTGGCCGGCGGTCGCGGAGCTGCACTAGCCATTGACGGCCGAGGTGATGGGCCACTGCCTTGCGGGTTTCCTCAGGCAGCATGCCCATCCTGCCGCCCTGAATCAGGCGTAGACGCTCGGCCCGATCGGCAAACAGCCTCGACTGGTCCAGGAAATCTAGCACGCCATCCCTGATCTCCACAGGTATCTCTTGGAAGGGTGTCTCAGCCAGAGATGCAAGCCGGATCTGGCCGAGATGTCCCTCTAGGTCACGGAGGATGTCGCTTTGTAACTGGGCGATGGTCTTGCGTTCGTACCAACTGGCTCGTTCCCGGTCGACAAAGTAGTCCCGTTCATCCAGCGCCTGGTGGATCCGCTGGCGCGTGGCTGCTGGAAGCTCCTCCATGCTCTTGGTCGCCAGATCCGTCCGCAACTGGTCCAGCAGCGTGTCGCGTACTTGGGTGGATAATTCGCTGCCCAATTCGTCCAGGCGCAGCGCGCTCAGCCTCTCCGCCTTGTCAGGATCTGCCAGTGCCCCGGTCCTCTTCAGTTGATCGATTACCGGATCCCGGACGGTTGCATCGATGCTGCCAACTGCCTGGTCTGCAAGGTCCTGCCGGGCCATGAACGCGCCGAAACCGGTTTGGATCTCTGGATCGAGATCGGCAAGTGCACGATCGAGCAGCTCTTTGCGGCGGCCCTGATCGGTGAAGAGTCCCATGCGCTGGAGAGAGTCCTCCACCGCCTGGCGTGTGGAGACGTCCAGGTTGGTAATCTTGCGCTTGTCCACGCGCTCAAGCCTGGTGCGAGCCAACTGGAGGAGCGCAGCAGTGCGCGTCTCAGGTCCCAGATCGGTCAAGCGCTGGCGGACCAGGAAACGCTGTACCACTTCTTCGTCCACGAAGCGGTGGTTTGCTTCCAGGAAGGCGATCGCAGTGTCGCGGTGCGGCGGCTCAAGGTTGGCGAACGGTGTGCCTCGGTGCGCCTCGATGAACTGCCGTCCCCAGAACCGAGCGATCTCGTCGCGTGTGCGAAGCTCCCACTTGCCAATCGGCTGCGCCAGGAGCTCGCTCTTTGCGTTGGGATCGTCCAACAAGCCAGACTCGCGCATATAGTCGCGGATGCGGGCTCGCGACTCTTCATCCAGAGCGCCCACCGGCGTGACCAGTAGTTCCTGTTCGCGTGCCGTCACGAGCTCACTAAGCAAGGTGTCCGCCTGCGGGAGGTCCCCCAGAGCAGCACCCTGTTCCTGCCACCTGCGCACCGCAAGGATGAAGCGCAGGCGGTCATAGAGGGCAGAGGGGAGGTCGTCAACAATCTCTTCACGCAGATCGCCGAGTTGCTCTTCGCCCAGGAAGCGCAATAGGCCATCGTAGGTGTCGCGATCCAGGTCATCCAGGGACATGTGCCCCCAGCGCTCCAGTTCTTGCTGGCCCCATGTCTGCTCTCGTTGATCTATGGCACTGCGCAGGGAGGCAAGAAGTGCCCGGCGCAGTGCATCTGCGTCCATACCCTCGGTGCTGGCCTGGGCAACGAAGCCAAGGGGCAATCGTGGCGTCCATGTGGTACGTCGACGGTGTTCACGATCGTAGGTCTGCTTCTGGGTAAAGTGCGTGGCCAACAAGTACTCTGCGATGGCAGTCCAGGAGGTCTCCTGCAGTCGGTTTCGACCGGCGTCGACGGCAATGTCCGTGAGTTGCCGTTGCGCCCATTTGTCGTATTCGTGGTCCACGACAATACGCAACAGGTCTGCCGCTGTGCTGACCTCCAGGTGGACCAAGGCATTCAGGTCACGCAGTACGTTGATCAGGCTGTTGGGCCGTCCTCCCTTGGAGCCCTCGACGACAGAGTCGCGCAGGCGCTCTAGATCACGGCGGAGGCGACCGTCTTCGTCATCCACAGCCTCCAGATACTGGTTGAGAAGCTGTTCGAGGTAGGCACCCGCTACATGGCCCACCAGCCGGTCGAGACGCCCTCGATCCAGCTCGCTCAACTCCTTGACTGTGCTGACAAAGGCCAGCACCTGTCCAGGCTCGGCGCCGGTCCGATCGAGCTGCTCAAGTTGGCCGCGCCCTACTCTGTCGCGAGGTTGCTTGGCGGCGAGCTGCCGGACGCGGTCCGCTTCCTCCTCCAACGCTGCGCTTGCCAGTCGAGCGGGGCGCAGCCGGTCAATGCGAACTTCGGCGGGCAACCGGATCTGTACCCGGGCGATCAACGCTTCGCATGTCTGGCGATGATACTCCACATCGACCTCGGCCAGCCAGTGATGGCGCAGATCGTCGAGATCAAGTCCGCGTAGATCCGGAGGCAGGCTAAGCTTGACCGGGAAAGTGCGTTCCAGATGCTGCGCGAGCCGCCGCGGATCAGCCGGCTGACCTCGCTCCTCAACCAACTGCAGGTAATCCTCGATCTTTTCGTCGAGGAGTGCACGGTACCGATCCAGGCGCTCATCGTACTTCTCCAGGATGCTTTGCTCTATCTCGTCCACTGTCCCGCTGACTTGTCCGCCGTAGGCTGACGCGGCTCGGCGCGCCATCTCCTCGAGGACCTGCTCTACCTCTTTCGGCGGCTGGTCCGAGTACTGGTCGGCAAGGAACCCGATGGTGAATGGAGGGAAGGCAGTGAGGTTGCCGCCGAGCGAGAGGATGCCCTGGAACGGTGCGCTGGGCGCAGGGATGGTGAAAGGAATCACGTCGTCCAGCCCTGCAAAGAGTCCTCTCCGCTCGTCTTCCCCCCCTTGCTTCTCCAGGTACTCGGCAACCTGCATCTCCAGCATTCGCCAGATCTCTGCGCGCAAGTCGTTGCTTTGCAGGATCCGGAGTCGCTCGCTGTAGATCGTTTCGCGCTGGCGATTCAAAACATCGTCATACTCGAGGAGATGCTTGCGGATGTCAAAGTTGTAGCCCTCCACGGACGTTTGTGCCCGTTCAAGGGTTCTGCTCACCAGGCCGTGCTCGATGGGAAAGTCATCGCCGATCGTCTCCATCAACTTGGAGAGCATCTCTCTGCGTCCAAACCGGCGCATGAGATCATCCTCCAAAGAGAGAAAGAACCGCGACGATCCGGGCTCTCCCTGGCGGCCGGACCGGCCACGCAGTTGGTTGTCAATGCGCCTCGCCTCATGGCGCTCTGTGCCGAGGACGTGGAGACCACCGACAGCTAGCACGCGGTCGCGATTCTGGGCGTACCTGGGATTGACCTCGGCGATGGCACTGTCCATCTGTGCTGGGGTGGCCCGAAAGGGATCCAGGCCGCGCGTCTCCAGAGCCTGATGGGCCCTGTGGATCACCTCGTCCTGGAGTTCGCCGCCCAGCTTGATATCCACACCGCGCCCGGCCATGTTGGTGGCAATCGTCACTGCGCCAGGTTCTCCTGCCCGAGCTATAATGGCGGCCTCTCGCGTATGTTCTTTGGCATTGAGAACCTCATGGGCGATGCCCTCTCGCAGCGCGTGTTCCATCGCGCGGATCGAGTCCTGTTCTGCCAGTTTCAAGTAGTCGGCAATCCAAGACAGGTTGTCCGGCGATAGGGCATTGGACTCTAGGCCTAGGGTGCGGGCCATGTTGCGCCAGGCTGCGGCGTGCATTGTCTCCAGGCTGGCGTTCATCGTCTCGCGTAGCGAAGCTCTCTGTTCGCGGTCTAGATCCGTGTCCTGCAGGGCGTAGGCTACGCGAGGAGCCATGGCTGCCATCTGCAGGCGCTCTGCGGAGAGTCGCTTGCTCAGTCGCTCCGAGTTCTCGACAGAAGTTGTACCCACCAAGACCGGCTGGCCGCGACTCTGGCAGGCCAAGATCTCGCGGGCCACCGCGCGCAGTTTGGCCTCCTCGGTGCGGTACACGACGTCGGCGTGATCCTCGCGGATGACCGGCTCGTTGGTCGGGATGGCAAGTACTTCGAGATTGTAGATCTTGAAGAACTCTTCGCCCTCTGTCACGGCAGTGCCGCTCATGCCTGCCAGTTTCTCATACATGCGGAAGTAGTTCTGGATCGTGATGGTGGCAGAGGTCACGTCGCGGGGACGTACGGATACGCCTTCCTTGGCCTCGATTGCCTGGTGGAGCCCCTCGCTAAGCCGGCGATTGGGCATCAAGCGGCCAGTGTGCTGGTCCACCAGAATGACCTGCTTGCGCTGCCGGATATAGTCCCGGCCCTCCAAGAAGAGCACCTGGGCTTTCAGGGCCTGCTGCATATAGTGAACGTAGCGATAGTTGGCCTCGTCGTAGATGTTCTCGATGCCGGTCTCTGCCTCGACTACGGCTAGGCCCTCATCAGTGAGGTACACGCTGCGTTCCTTCTCGTCCAATTCGTAATGGACTTCTGGCTGGAGCTTGCGCGCGATGGCGGCAAACATGCCATAGTCTTCGACCGATTCACCCGACGGGCCAGAGATGATGAGTGGCGTGCGCGCCTCATCGATAAAGATGTTGTCCACCTCGTCCACGATGGCATAGTAGAGCGGCCGCTGCACGCGGCGCTCCAAGCTATAGGCGATGTTGTCACGCAGATAGTCGAATCCGAACTCGTTGTTGGTGCCGTAGAGCACCTGCGCGGCATAGGCCTCTTTGCGCGGCGCAGGCCGGAGTCCGGGATACGGCTCCCGTTGGTAGGAGGGATCGTAGAGGTAGGCGGGCTGGTCGGCGCCTGACTGGAGCAGCCCCACGCTAAGACCCAGCTGGTGATAGATCGCGCCCATCCAAAGTGCGTCGCGGCGGGCCAGGTAGTCGTTCACGGTTACGAGGTGGGCACCTCGATCCAGCAGGGCGTTGAGGTAGATGGGCATGGTTGCTACCAGTGTTTTGCCTTCGCCGGTCTTCATCTCGGCGACCGCCCCTCGATGTAGCACGATGCCGCCCACAAGCTGAACGTCAAACGGGCGCATGTCCACGGTGCGCTTGGCCACTTCGCGAACGGTGGCAAACGCCTCGACCAAGATGTCGTCCAGTGTCTCTCCGGAAGCCAGCCTGCGCACGAACTGGTCGGTCATGGACCGCAGTCCGGCATCTGTCTGCTCGGTCATCTTGGGCTCCAGCTCGTTGATGGCTTCGACAAGCGGCTGGAGTTTGCGTATCTCACGGTCGTCGCCTCCGCCAACGACCTTGCCCAGCAATCCTTTGAGCATAAATGCACCTGATTTTCAGTCTATGCAGCCCTGACCAACGTTCCGCTGGCAGACTGTGGTTATTCGTTGAACAGCGCTCCAACCGAGATGCCCAGGTGGATCCGCCTGATCACCTCGGCCAGAAGGTCGGCCACGGACAGCACCTGGATGAAGGGCTGTAGGGCCTCCAGCTTTGACGGCGAGATGTATACCGTGTTTGTGATCACCAGCTCTTTCAGATTTGCGGCCTGCATGTTCGCCACGCCTTGGGGAGGCGAGAGCAGTGCATGGGTGGCGCAGGCATAGACGTCAAGGGCGCCACGCTCGCGCACGAATTCAGCAGCTTTGCGGATGGTGCCGCCGGTGTCGATCTCGTCGTCGAAGATTATGGCATTGCGCTCTTCGACCTGACCAATCAGATTCAACTGGCGGGTCCCGCTTCCGTCGGGATGCCGACGCTTCTCAATGATAGCCAGTGGTAGGTCCAGGTCTTCCGCGAAATTGCGAGCTCTGCGGCTGGCACCGATGTCGGGCGCGACGACAACAGCATTGGGGATGTCCTTCTTTCTGAAGTAGCCGACGAGGATGTGTCGTGCCGTGAGCTCATCTCCAGGGATGTCAAAAAAGCCCTGGATCTGCCCTGCGTGCAGGTCGATCACGACGAAGCGGTTCGCCCCTGCTGCGCTGATAATGTCCGCCATGAGCCTGGCGGTGATAGGCACGCGGGGCTGATCCTTCTTGTCGGTGCGACCGTAGGCAAAGTAGGGTATGACGGCCGTCAGCCGCCCGGCAGAGTCACGACGCAGTGTGTCCAGAAGCACCAGCAGTTCCATGATGTTATCATTGATCGAGACATCAACTTGGTCGTACTCGTCGGGACTCAGTTGAGCAAGGACAGCAGGGTCGACCACGCACTCGCCTGCCTTGCGCCGCCTGTATCGCAGTCCGGTGCAGGTCGGCTGGATCAGAAACACGTCCTTGCCACGGACGCTCTCCTCGAGTTGGGCAAAGATGTTCTCGTTGGCGAACTGGCGTACGGTAACGCTGCCGAGGTTGTTGCCCAGAACCTCGGCGATCTGCCGCGCGAGCTCGGGGTTCGATGTTCCGCTAAAGATGGCCAGCGGGCCGTAAAGGCCGTACTGCTTGCCATCGTCCCGTTCCTGGCTGATTCTAGCCATGCTCATTGTGCTCTTCCCGCCTCGACTTCCTCCAATAACTCTTCACGGAGTATGCCCATCAGCAGCTCGTCATAATACCGCCCATCGACGAAGCGTGCCCGGCGCATGACACCCTCATGCCGGAAACCACACTTTTCATAACAGCGGATGGCCCTCTTGTTGTAGCCATAGACTGTGAGCGAGACACGGTTCAAGTTGAGATACTGGAAGGCCCACCGTAGCATTGCACGGATGGCGTCCGAACCATATCCCTGCCCCCAGTAGGCCTTTTCGCCGATGATGATGCCCAGCACAGCCCGCCGGTTCTCCTGCTCGATGCCGTGTAGCCCGATGTTGCCGATGTAGGTCCCATCGCTGGCTTCGATGGCAAAGATATGATCGTTCTTGCGGGTGAGGAAACCCTCCCACCAGTTCTCTTCCTCGGTCATAGAAAGTGGATAGCGCATCATCATGAAGCGGCGGGTGTCTGGATCGTTGATCCAGCGCACAAAGTGGGGCAGATCGCCCTGTTCCAGGGCGCGCAGGCAGGTTTTGCTTCCCAGGATCATTGGCGTTCCCCCTAGCCCAATGGGGCCGCTCGCATTATACCACGCAAGAAGGGCCGTACCAAATGCCAGCGCCCTCGCGGTATGGGACTGGTGGAGAGACAGAGCCTGCCGAGTAGCTGCCGCAATGTCGCTTGACGAACGCCAGAGATCAAGCTCATCTGCCTCCACGGCGTTGAAAACCTGCCCTTCCACTGTCTGACACGCAAAGTAGGCTGCCACACGTCAGTGATGAACTCGGTCTCTTCCCGGCTGTGCCACTCTCCCAAAGTCTGCCAGCGGAGTCGTTGACAGCACGTTGAAACTGTGTTACGATGGGGCAGGTTCGCGGTGTGGGTTCTTTGCCAGCGACGAGGGAGCCATGAAGCATCCTAGAATTCGAAAGATCATAGTGAGTTTCCTGATCGAACTGATCATCTATGCAATTCTGGTCGTTGCTTACTTTCTCTTGGTTCTTCGGCTGCTGGGCCAGCCGCTATATCGCCTGTTTTCGGAGAGCCTGGTGCCGTATGCTTTCCTAGGACTGGTGCTCATCCTGGCTCAGGCAGTGGCGCTCGGTGCTGTCACTTCCTTCATAATGGGCCTCCTGGGCCTGGACCAGGTGGAATAGGCAGAGGACTCGTGTATTTCCCAATCACAGATGTGACTGTAGATCCTCTATTGTTGGCAGGTGTGGGTTTTCTTGTGGGCCTGCTGGGGGGCTTCTTTGGCGTAGGCGGAGGATTCCTGGCTGGGCCCATGATGTTTCTCATCGGGGTTCCCATGAACTTTGTCGTTGGCACGGATCTGGCACACATGACAGGAAAGTCCATCGTCGCGGCACGCCGCCATCGCGCTTTGGGCCAGGTAGACGTAAAACTGGGCCTATTGATGGTGTTGGGTACCGTGCCAGGCATCGAGCTCGGTGCGCGGATCATCGAGGGGCTAGAGTCCGCTGGCAATATCGACACCGTGATCGGCGTCGCATACATTGTCATCTTGCTGGCAATAGGCACCTTCACAGCCTGGGAGAGCCTAAGGGCGCTACAAATGGTGCGTACGGAGCGGATGGATGCAAAGGAAGCGCTGGCCTTCCAGGGTGTGACGCGACGCGTTCATCGCTTTCGCTTGCCACCGCACATCTCGCTGCCCGCTTCTGGCATCGAGTCGATCTCCCTGTGGGTTGTTCTCGGTGTCAGCTTCCTGACCGGGTTACTGGCTGGCGCTCTGGGGGTCGGCGGGGGTTTTATCCGCATGCCGATGATGATCTATCTGGTGGGCGTTCCGACCCATGTGGCTGTGGGGACGGATCTCTTTGAGGTTGTGATCTCGGCAGGGTTTGGGACAGTGACCCACGCCCTGAAGGGCAACGTGGATGTGCTGATGGCCCTGGTCATGCAGACTGGAGCGGCAATCGGCGCGCAGATCGGGGCGGTCTCGACCCGGTTCTTTGCTGGACCGCGGATCCGGCTTTTCTTCTCTGTGCTGCCGTTCATTGGCGCTACCTTGGTGATCCTACGACTGCTTGGTGTCATGGGAGGACACTAGGCAGTAGTATCGCAGTTGGCGATGAGGTATATCCAATGCACATACTGATTTGCACAACAGGCTCGCAGCGCCACAGATCGACCCTCAGCTTCACACAGGAAGTGGCCAAGGCGATTGGGTCTCAGGTCATGCTGCTCGGCGCCATACATAAAACGGGCAGAGCCGAGCAGCTTGAGCGAGACCTGGCGCAGGCTGCTGTTGGCCTTCAGCAGGCGGGACTTGAGACTCGGGTGCGCATTGAGATCGGCAATCCAGAGGATGTCGTAGTGGGCGAGATGGAGGCCGGCACCTATGACCTGGTTGCCTTGGGAGCCCTTGGCAAGAAGCGTTCGCATCATCATATCCTTAGCTCCGTCGCAATGCGGATTGTGGAACGGGCTCAGTCATCCGTTCTCGTGATAAAGGGGGAGCGTCCGAGCTTATCGCGGGTACTGATCTGTGCTTCGGGCGCGGAGAGCGGGCACCTGCCCGTGTGGGCAGGCGCTGCACTTGCTTGCGGCGCAAACGCTCAGGCCACGGTGCTCCACGTCGTTGACGCTTTGCCAACCATGTATGTCGGGCTGGAGCTGATGGAGGAAACGCTCGCAGAGTTGCTGCAATCAGGCACCGAGAAGGCGCGCGAGCTCAAGTGGGCCGCACAGGTCGTCAAGGCGGAGTGCGAAATCTCCGAGTTGAAGCTGCGCCGCGGCATAGTGGCGGAGGAGATCCTGCGCGAGGCCACGGTTGGGGACCACGATCTGATCGTGATAGGATCCTCGCGCTCCGCGGGAGGAATCGTGCGCGCGCTGATGGGAGATGTAACGCGCGAGATTGTCACCCGGGCCGAGCGCCCGGTTCTGGTAGTCAGCCCAAAGGGTTAGCGGGCAGACGTCCGCTTTTTGGGCGCTCTCTCTTGCCCCATGTCTCGGGAGCGCATCCACTCGGGGAGTTGGGTGCGAAGGCGGGCGACAAGCTCCTCAGCTGCTTCGTGCTCGAGTTGAACGATTCCCCGTTCCTCAGCACTGAGCAAGGCTAGCTGCTGTTCCTCGAATGGGATCTCTGGTGGGCAGGGGACTATGTGCCAGTGGACGTGAGCGTTGGCCTGCTGACTGCCGAGGGAGAGCACATAGACTCTCTCAGGATTCATGGCGTTCCTCACCGCCTCGGCGACAGCGTGGACGACGCGCTGAAGCGCAAGGTATTCGTGTAGCGTAAAGTCGCCGGTGACTTGCTCGCGATGGGCCAAAGGAGCAACAAGCACCGAGCCAAACACGGTAGGGAGACGGTTGAGGAAAGCAATGGCTTCCTCATTGCGCCAGATTACGTGGTGCCGCGGTAGACTCTGGTCGCCCTCAACCAGCCGGCAGATGAAACATCCGCTCTTCGCTTCTTTCAGGTAGGACTCCAGATCAAGCTGGGCGAGGGCCGGTTCATCGATCACGCCGGCAGAGCGCAACGCTGCGGCTACCTCCTGCCGGTCCTGTAGGCGGTTGCGCTGCAGCCTGCCCTGAGCATCGGTTTCGAATCCGCGGTGGTCGAGGATCACGAGCCGAAGTCCGTTGGCCGTGGCCCACGTCTGCCGTCGCTGATCATAAAGCCGCCGTTGATCCCCGCGTGACACGCCACTGACGGTCATCCCTTCATCCATGATGGGGATCGGCGCGCTATGCTGCGATTCCCAGTACTCGACGATCAGCTTATGTCGCGGAAAGAAACCATCCACGGGTAGTGGGCGGCGCTTGCCGTCCATGCCGGGATCGCCAAGTAGTGTTGGGAACCGATGCTGCCAGCGGTAGTCGGGCTCGGCAAGGATTTCTGCGACGAGGTCCAGGATGTATTTCTCGTCGCTCTCTGTTCGATGCGGCATGCAGCTCTAGTCCTCCTGCCCGACGTCTTCCGGTGGTGGTTCCTGCCGACCGAAAGTCATCGGCTGGCTCGTGTCCGCCTGTGGTGAAACCTGGCGGCGGGCGTATACGGTGAGGCCGACAAGGCCGCCAACCATGCCAAGCGCCGGAGCACCCAGTAGCGCCAGTATGGCTAGCACGCCCAAGCCCATCGTGACCTGCCCGGTGCTAAGCGCGCCACCATCCAGCGATTTGAGAGCCAGCACCGTGACGCCGAGGGTGAGCGCGTTCCACAAACCGTGAACTGCGACGCTGGCGAGATAGAGCGCCACGGCGCGGGATCTCCGACTCAGAGCGAGTCCTTGATACCAGGCAAGGCCCATGACGGCGCCGGTGGTGCAGTGCAGAAGGGTTGTGCCCACCCGCAGCACGACGACAACTAGCCAGCCCGCCAGGTCGACCGTCGCATTCAGCAGCCCTTCAGCGATGGCAAAACCCGCACCAGCGGCGATTCCCCAAAACACCGCCTGGGGGAGAGAAGGGCGTCGATAGCCTGCAATTGCCACGCCAACGGTCTTGACTGTCTCCTCGATCATGGGGACGATGCCGGCGATAATGGCCAGTGCCGTTACCATGACGGCTGGCGTCAGAACCACCGACCCCAGCGCACCCGGATCCTGGAGCCAGGCTGAGTCCTGTAGTTGAGTGGCGATCCTCTCCAAGAGGTCCAGGCCGCCGGGCTGGTAGGCCAGTCCTATGATCGCGGCTGTGACGATGAGCAATACGGCGGTTGCCTCGACGATAAAGGCCAGCGGTGTGGCAAGCAAAGCGCCGCCAGTGACCTGGAGTACGAGATCTCGCCATGTGGAGACGCCTCTCAGCGCGCGGCCGATCAGTGCTACGATGATCAGTGCGGGGATGGTGGTGGCTGCCACGTGGAGAAAAGGAAAGGCAAAGATAGGCAGTAGCGACAGCGACAGCAGTGCCTGCCCGAGTGCCAATGCCATCACGTAAAGCACGGCCAGGAGCCAGATCCTCTTGGGCCGGAAGGCTGTCGAAGGGTTCCCGCGCACGGCCTGCCAGGCATGCCATGCCGAGGCCGATCCGAGGCTGAGTGACAGAATCGAAAGCGATCCCCCCAGTGTGATGATCGAGAGTGTGTCGGGCCCACTGTCGCCGAGGCTCAGAGCAACGGTAAGCAAGCCGAGCACAGCGCCAATGACAAGGGCGGTCAATGCAACAACAAGAACCAGGATGCGCAGCAATTCTCGCATAGGGTACCCCCTACCCACTGACTTTAGCATAGTTCGCTCATCTTGTCCATTGTTGCACGGGCGTTTCAACCAGTTCTCAGTATGATGGACCAGCAGGCCACAACCAGCCGGCTGTGCGGCCTGGATCGCGTGCAACCTGGGTTGGCATGCAGGCCTCTTGCCGCCGATCTAGCGATCCAGCGGGAGCGATGGGTGCGCATGGTTTCCATACTGAGGATTGCGGCGGGCGTTTCGGTCTGAGAGGCGGAGGCCAGGCCTGAAAGGGAAGACTTGCCTGACCTTAGACCTGATGGTATAATAGCCCGCGCCCGGGGGGAAAGCTGGCGCGGAGGTAGCGAACCGGGGCGGGGCTCAATTAGCAGCACCAACAGGGACCAAGGGAGCAGACCACTATGCCCGGACTACCCACGCAGGGAATGCCCAGCGAGATTGTTCTGGAGAGGATGAGAAGGCTGCGCGAGCGTGATGCCGATTGGCGCGCAGGCAAAACATGGAGCCTGGTCTATCACGCTGGTGAAGAAGTGACAAATCTCTTGAGAGAAGCCTACGGTATGTTCTTCTCGGAGAATGGTCTGAATCCCATGGCGTTTCCGAGCCTTCGGACATTCGAAGCGCAAGTTGTGGCCATGACGTCTGGTCTGCTTGGCGGTGACGCAGAGACCGTAGGCAACATGACCTCAGGCGGCACCGAGAGCATCCTGATGGCAGTCAAGACAGCCAGGGACTGGGCCAGATCCAGGGCACCCGCCATCACTGCCCCCGAGATGGTGCTTCCAGCGACGGCCCATCCGGCCTTTGACAAGGCTGGTCACTACTTTGGTGTGAGGCCCGTCCGCGTCCCAGTAGCCCCCGATTTCCGAGCCGATGTAGATGCAGCGCGGGCAGCGATCACGCCGGACACCATTCTGATGGTAGGCTCAGCGCCCTCCTATCCTCAAGGTGTGGTGGATCCTGTTGAGGAACTGGCAGCGATCGCCCTGGGACGTGGCTTGCTCTTCCACGTGGATGCCTGCGTGGGCGGCTTTATGTTGCCGTTTGTGCGCAGACTCGGGTATCCTGTGCCGGATTTTGAGTTCAGTGTGCCTGGAGTCACGTCGATCTCGGTGGATTTGCACAAGTACGCGTACGCGGCCAAGGGGGCGTCGGTCATACTCTACAAGGACAAGGCCCTGCGTCGCCACCAGTTCTTCGTGTCCACTGATTGGTCGGGTGGTATCTATGCATCGCCCACGATGACGGGCACGCGGCCTGGTGGGGCGATCGCGGCGGCCTGGGCGGTCATGAACCATTTGGGCGAGGCAGGATACCTGGAGATTGCCGCTAGGGTCATGAAGGCAGTAACCAAGCTGCGCGAGGGAATCGAGGCAATCGAGGGTGTCACTGTACTGGGCGATCCGGCAATGAGCGTGCTGGCGATCGGTTCGGACCGGCTCAATGTCTACGAAATCGGGGATGAGCTAGCGGCGCGGGGCTGGTACATGGACCGGCAGCAGGCTCCACCCAGTCTCCATCTCACAGTGACCCACGCTCACGCACGGGTCATCGATCAGTTCCTTGTTGATCTGGGGCACGCGGTCGCCAGTGCACGCCGTCCTAGCTTCGCCAAGCTGTCGAACGCGGCAAGGGTTCGACTGGTCCGCGTGGCAGGTCGGGTGTTGCCTGCCAGGTGGATGAGTGCCCTGGCATCTCGATCTTCCTCCATGACGGGGCTCAAGGGCGCCAATGTGCCCTCCCGCTCGGCCGCCATGTATGGTATGATGGCCTCGCTGCCAAACCAGGGCGACCTGGACGAGCTGGTATTGGGCGTATTGGACAGCCTGACCGACATTGAGCCTCCGCCAGAGACGGAGCAGGGCTAAAGGGCGCTATGCCTGGCATCCTGATCATCGCGATCGTCCTTGCCGCTGCCTTTGCACAGAGCCTGACGGGTTTTGGCTTCGCCCTGATTGTGATGCCTCTGCTGACGATGCTGTTGGGTGTGCGGACTGCTGCTCCAGTTGTCGCTCTTGTGGCCATTACGGTGTACGCGGTGAATATCATCCGCTACCGCAGGGCGATCAATGTGGCAGAGGTGTTGCGGCTCGGGGTGGCCTCTGCTGCTGGGGTGCCCTTGGGCATCTGGGTACTATCGAATGCCAGCGAGGACGTGGTCATGCGCGTCCTTGGGGCGATTCTGGTTGCGTATGGGGCCTATGCGCTCGCACGGCCAGAGGTGCGGCGCAAGTTGCCGCGAGGGTGGGCCTATCCGGCTGGCTTTCTGGCGGGCTGCCTGGGCGGGGCATACAACACGCCTGGCCCGCCGCTGATCGTCTATGGTTCGATGAGAAGGTGGCCGCGAGATGAGTTTCGCGCAGTGCTGCAGGTGCTGTTCTTTGTGAATGCCAGTCTGGTCGTGGCGTCCCATGCACTTGCGCAACATCTGAGCAAACAGGTACTCGTGTACTACCTGTTGGCTGTGCCGGCGCTCCTATCAGGGATACTTCTGGGGTCCATTGTAGACCGAAGAATCGATCAGGGCCAGTTTCGTAGGGTCGTCATGGTGATGATCGTTCTACTGGGCCTGGCGCTGCTATTGGGTGTGGGGTAGCTCATATGCGCACGATGGTTCTGGATGTTTCCGTTCCCAAGATCGTGTGGACACGGCTGTTGGGCCGGGTGTGGAAAGGCGCCTACTATGCTCCGACGTCGCCTCTGCGCATGGTAGAGATCCCCGATCCGCCGCTGCCAGCACCGAATTGGGTGCGCGTGCGCAACTGCCTGTGCGGGATATGTGGCAGCGACCTGCACCAGCTCTTTGTGGATGCGGCACTGGACGTGGCGCCGGTGGCTTTGCCCTCGCACAAGCGCACCTACCTGGGCCACGAAATGGTTGGCGTGGTTGCGGAGACCGGTGAGGCGGTCACGGCATATCGCGTGGGGGACCGGGTCGTGCGCTGGGGCAGGGCCGACGACTGTCTTGCGCGCGGTCGTGCAGAGTCGTGCCCGGCCTGTGCGCGGGGCCACCGGGTGCTGTGCCAGGTGGCTTCAGAGCCGAGAGAACACCACCCGGTGGGCGGGGGATTCGGCGACACCTTTGTCGCTCCAGCGAGTACGCTGGTGCCCGTGCCAGAGGATCTGCCGGATGAGTTGGCGATCTTTACGGAGCCAGTAGCGGTCGCCATTCACGCTGCCTGGCGACGCCGCGCCAGGGCTGGGGAGCGGGTCATGGTGCTGGGTTGCGGCACCATCGGCTATTTGCTGCTGCAGGTGATCCGGCTCTTGCAGCCCGAGTGCGAGCTCACGGCCGTGGCTCAGTTTCCGTGGCAGGCCGAATTGGCGCGAAACTATGGAGCGGATCAGGTGTTTCTGGCTAGGGAGGATGGCTACAGTGAGGCTGCGCGGATCACAGGAGCCAGCTTGCACCGTGGTCGAGCCGGCAATCGAATGCTGCTGGGTGGCTTTGACTTGATCTTTGATGTCGTCGGGATCGAGAGGACATTGAACGACGCGCTACGCTGGACGCGAGCTGGTGGCACGGTCGTTCTGGTCGGTGTGAACCTTCATCGTATGAAGCTGGACGTGACGCCGGTGTGGTACCAGGAGGTGGATCTCCTGGGCGCCGTGGGCCATGACGTTGTGCAGTGGGAAGGCGAGACTGTCTCGACCTTTGAGTTGGCCATGCGCTGGATGCGGGCCGGGCAAGTGCAGTGTGGCGATCTATTGACCCACCGCTTCCCACTCGAGGCGTACCGCGAGGCGTTCACTGCGGCAGTGGACAAGCAAGGATACCGGTCCATAAAAGTGGCGTTCGATCTGGCAGGGGAGTCGCCTGGAGGCTGATCCCTGGGCTTGCACTGGCCTCCTGCCCATGAAAACCCAAGGAGGAGAAAGATGACGACTGCATCGTTGGCCTCACGATCTACCCGACGCGAGCGCTGGGCATGGTACCTGTACGATTTCGGCAATTCGGCCTATGCCTCGGCTGTATACCTGGCAGTGTATTCTCTGTACTTCAAGGAGTGGGTCGTCGGAGGCTCCAAAGGCACTCAAATGTGGAACCTGGCCGAGAGTATTGCAGCCCTCGTCGTGCTGCTTAGCGGTCCGTTCTTGGGCGCCTTGGCAGATTTCGCCGGATCGAAGAAGCGCTTTCTGCTGTTCTTTACTGGGTTGTCGTGCGTTTTCACGATTAGTCTGTTCTTCATCCAGCCGGGCATGGTCACGATGGGAATCGTCCTCTTTGTGCTGGCCGATATCGGGTATCGCGCCGCGCAGATCTTCTATGACGGCCTGCTGCCCGAAATCGCGACACCGCAGGAGATGGGCCGCATTTCAGGTTTGGGTTGGGCGATCGGCACAGTTGGGGGGATTGTAATTCTGCTGTTGCTCATGCCGCTTGAGAACCTGGTGGCTGAGCCGCTTCATCAGCGTCTGTCCATGATTGTGACCGGCCTCTTCTTTGCCCTCTTTGCGGTGCCGATCTTGCTCTGGCTGCGGGAGAAGGCCAAGCCTCAGAAGTTGCCGTCGGGCGAGAACTATGCTGGCGTGGCGATCACACGGGTAGGAAGCACCTTTCGTAGTGCGCGCGGATTCCGCGAGTTCCTGAAATTCATCGTTGCGTTCTTTGTGTACAACGATGGCATCATGATCGTGATGGCAAACGCAGCCATCATCGGTAGCACCCTGTTTCGTCTCACAAAGCAAGACATTCTCATCTTCTTTATCCTGGTGCAAATCGCCAATGTGGCGGGTGCCTATTTGTTCGGCTGGCTGGTTGATCTCATCGGCGCGAAACGCTCGCTGATCATCTCTTTGGTGCTGATGATCGCAGTGATCGTGTGGCTGTACTTTGCCCGTTACCCGACGGTCTTCTTTGTTATCGGGGCCCTTGCCGGCGTGGCGATGGCCGGCGCACAGTCGGTCAGCCGGACCATGGTGGCGCTGTTTGCTCCGCCGGGCAAGAGCGCCGAGTTCTTTGGCTTTTTCGCGACGTTCGGGCGGGTCTCCTCAGTCATTGCCCCGGCGATCTTTGGTTGGCTCGCTCATAGGGCAGCGTTGTGGTACGAGGCTGGCGGGCAGCCAGAAACTGTGGCTGAGCAGTCCGGGCTGAGGTTGGCCGTTCCGTCGATTGGCGTGTTCATCCTCGTCGGCTTGATCCTGCTGTTGTTCGTCAACGAGAGAAAGGGACGCGAGGGTAGTCGCGTCGCCTTGGAGGAATGAGGACTATGGTAGAAATGACTGGTGGAGAACTGCTGCTCAGGTGCCTGAAGGAAGAGGGTGTGAGCGTGCTATTCGGCGTGCTGGATGGCAGCTTTAACCCCTTCCTGGCCAAGCTGGACGACTATGGAATGCGTCTTGTCAATCCGCGGCACGAGGCGGCCGCGGCGCACATGGCGGAGGCCTACGCGCGCATCCGTGGAGAACCGGCGGTGGTGATCGGCGGCATCGGGCCGGGTGCGGCCAACATGGTGTCTGGCGTGGTCACGGCGTATGCAGAGGGGAGCCCCCTGATCGTGATCAGCAGCCAGAGGAGGCGCAACATCATTTATCCGGACCGGGGCGGGTCCTTTCAGAACGTGGATCTGCTGGGGCTGTATGGGCCGGTCACCAAATGGAGTGCGGGTGTTCGCGAGTGGCGCAGGTTGCCAGAGCTGATCCGCCGCGCGTACCGGGAGGCAACCAGCGGGCGCCCGGGGCCGGTCTACTTGGAGATCCCGGAGGATGTGAGCCGTGGCACGGGGGACCCTGCGACGGTCGACATCTGGCCTCCGTCCCTGTACCGTGCCGGGCGCGCCGGCGCTGGTGATCCTGCCCTGATCGGTCGGGCAGCCGAGATGCTGGCTGCAGCGGAGCGGCCTCTGTTGCACGCGGGGGCAGGGGTCTCCTGGTCAGGGGCCTCAGACGAGTTTCTGGCACTGGCAAACCATCTTGCTGCAGTCATGACCTCTAGTTTGATGGCCCGCGGGGTGGTGCCTGAGGATCACGAGCGCTACCTCCATCCCTTGAACCGTGACGCGCTAGAGGCCGCGCGCACAGAGGCAGACGTCGTGCTGGTGGTGGGTGGACGTCTGGGGGAGCTGGACAACTGGGGCCGCGCCCCATCATGGGGTGACCCGGCTGAGCAGAAAGTGATCCAGGTGGACGTTGAACCGACCTCGATCGGGCTGAACCGGCCCGTAGAGCTGGGCATCGTGGGTGACGCGCGTGCTGTGCTGGCTGCTCTGCTTGTAGAAGTGGCCAAGCTGTGCGAGCCAAAGGCAGAGCACGGTGATTTCGCGCGGTTTCGCGAGCTGACGCAGGAATGGCAGGAGCAGCTGGCTGTCACGCTGAACACCGAGGAGGGGCAGATCAGCCCAGGGCGGATGGTGCAGGTTGTCCGCGAGTTCTTTCCACGCGACGCGATTACCGTGATGGACGGTGGGAACACGAGCCTGTGGACTGCAGCGTTCAACCCGATCCTGGCCCCCCACAGCTATCTGTACACGGCCAAGTTCGGGCATCTTGGAACGGGGCTGCCCTATGCCATTGGCGCCAAGTTTGCCGCTCCGGAGCGGCCAGTTTACCTGATCTCTGGCGATGGTGCCATTGGTTTCAATATTCAGGAACTGGAGACTGCTCGACGCTACGATCTGCCGATTACCGTCATCGTGTCATGCGACCGTGGCTGGGGAATGGAGCGATCCTCGCAGCTGTTCGCCCAGATTGGCGGCCTGATTGAGTGTGACCTGTATCCCGAAACGCGGTACGATCTGGTGGCGCAGGCGTTTGGTTGTTATGGCGAGAAGGTGGACGAATTGGAGCAGTTGCAGCCTGCACTGGAGCGCGCGACTGCATCAGGCAGACCTGCCCTCCTCCAGGTGATGGTGGATCCGATGAACAACCTAGCGCCGCCGGGCCTGCTGATGTTTGGCTCGATGGTCTACCGCTCTGAAGACTAGGGAGGAGTTGGCAATGGCGTCTCTAGAGGGAAAGGTTGCTCTTGTTACGGGCGCGGGGCGGCGAGGCGGGATCGGGGAGGCGGTCGCCAAGCGGCTTGCGCGGGACGGCGCCCACCTGGTCGTGGCGGACATCTGCGCGCCTCCCACTGAGCTAGCCCACGCAGGCAGTGGTCAGTGGGAGGAGTTGGAGGGCATTGCCCGCGAGATCGGCGAGTGGGGCGTGCGGTCGGTTCCGGTCCGCGTCGATGTGACCGATGCCGCCACCGTGCAGGCCATGGTGGGCATGACAAAGGATGCCTTTGGTCGTCTCGATATCCTAGTCAACAACGCCGGTGCCGCCATCGGCCCCAGCCCGGTGCTGCAGATGGCAGACGAGGCCTGGCGGCGGACAGTAGAGATCAATGCCACTGGCACGTTTCTGTGCAGCAAGTATGCCTTGCCCTTGATGATCGAAGGTGGGCGTGGGGGACGCATCGTGAACATGTCCTCTCTTGCGGCAGAGCGACCCAAGCCTTACGTCTCGGCCTACGCCGCCAGCAAGGCAGCTGTGGTGGCGCTAACCAAGTCTCTGGCACAAGAGGTCGCCGAGTTCGGGATTACAGTGAATGCCGTGCTTCCGGGCGACGTGGATACGGCGCTGAAGCAATGGGGGCTCCAGCTTGAGGCGATGGTGATGGGGCTGACCTATGAGGAAGTGATGGCGGCTGCGGTGGCAAAGGTGCCGTTGGGTCGGTTTGCGATTCCTGATGACGTGGCCCACCTGGTTGCGTTTCTGGCGTCAGATGAGGCCAGCTTTATCACCGGGCAGGCGTACAAGCTCACGGGCGGGCGCGAGTTGCCGGCCTAGGCCTGCCGCGGTGACCAGTGCCGGGAGAACGGAGACTGATCTGAAGCGAGGCGATCTACCAAGATGAAGCTATTCCGAGGACTAAAGATTCTGCTGCGGAGGCTCTCTGAGCAGGGCCTGGTGGTGACGTTCTGGTGGGCGGCGGATCACGTCGTACGCATACTCGCGGGAGCGCCCATCCGGCGCGTCAGCCAGATCACACCCCAGCTCCACGTGGGCGGGCAATACCGACGTCACGGATGGTCCAGGTTGCAGGCGCGGGGTATCACAGCGGTCGTCAACATGCGTGTCGAGTTTGACGATGCCAAAGCCGGAATCGCGCCGTCGAGGTATCTGCACTTGAGAGTGGAGGATGATCAGGCGCCGACCTTCGAGCAATTGGAGACAGGGGCTGACTTTATCGCGGAAGAACTGGCGCGCCAGGGTGCAGTCTATGTACACTGTGGGTCAGGGATTGGCAGGGCGGCGACGATGGCAGCGGCATATCTGATCACCACGGGACTCTCAGAGCAGTATGCGTGGGCGAAGATACGAGCCGCGCGTCCCTTCATCCGTCCCACAGCCCCACAGCTGGACCAGGTCCAGCGCTTTGCGGCTGAGCTCGGAGTCGACGATTGAGGGCATGTGGGACAGAGTAAGAGAGGGGACGAGAGGAAAGGGGGGACGAGATGGACGATCGGCTGAAGGGGATATTCGCACGGAGAAGCATACGCAAGTACACCGATGAGCCTGTAGACGAGGTAGACCTGCAAGCCCTGCTTGAGGCGGGCATGGCTGCGCCCTCGAGCTCCAATCGGAAGCCATGGCACTTTGTGGTCGTGACTGACAGGGAGAACCTCATTGCACTGGCGGAGGCGCATCCCTTTGGCAAGATGTTGGCCGGTGCCGGTGCCGCGATCGCGGTATGCGGCGACCCGGATATCTCTGCGCGGTGGGTGGTGGACTGTAGCGCGGCTACGGAGAACATCTTGATTGCGGCTGCGACAATGGGGCTAGGGGCCGTCTGGTTGGGTTGCCATGGAAATCCTGAGCGGGAACGGGCGATCCGCGCTGTTCTGGGCATTCCCGACTCTATCGGGGTGCTGAGCCTGCTATCGATTGGGCATCCTGCCGAGGAGAAGGAGGCCCGGACACAGTACGACCCGAATCGGGTCCATCGCAATCATTGGTAGGGGCGGGCCCGTTGGTTTCCGAAAAAGGAGGGAATCAGATGCGACAACGGATGCTGGACGCGATAAAGGGAAGCAAGGCAGACTATACGGAGGTCCGCATTGAGGAGCGGGAGGACACGACGATCAGCTACCGCGGCAAGGACCTAGAGACCGCCAGTGCGGTCATTGATACGGGCGGCATAGTTCGCTGTCTATGCCGGGATGGGGGCTGGGGGGTAGCTACCTTCAACGACCTGGCGGATCTGGCGAGCAGGGTGGAGCAGGCGTACGAGTGTGCCAGGGTAGCCGAGAGCGAGGATCCGATCGAGTTGGCGCCAGTGCCCATTGCCGAGGAGCGAGTCACGGTCCCGCTAGAGCGTGATTATCGCGGCGTGACCATGTCCGAGAAGCTGGCACTAGCAGAGTCGTACAACAACATCCTCTTGGGTCACAGCGACAAGATTGTCGACACAGACACCCGTTATCTCGACACGTTTAGCCGGGTGTACCTTGCAACCTCGGAAGGCACCTATATCGATGAAGAACGTCCCATGGTCACGGTCTATGGCTTTGCTACGGCCCGCGACGGTGACAATGTTCAGACGGCCTTTGAGAGCCGCTCCGGGCAGTTCGGTTTCGGGTATGTGGTTGGATTGGAGGATCTGTTCGTCTCCGCTGCCGAGCGAGCGGTGGATCTGCTGAACGCAGAGACAGTCGTGGGTGGTACGTACCCTGTCGTGCTAAACCCGCTGTTGGCCGGGGTGTTCATACACGAGGCGTTTGGACATCTGTCCGAGTCCGACTTTGTCTATGAGAATCCCAAGGCGCAGGAGATGATGGTTCTGGGGCGGCGTTTTGGTCAAGACATCCTGACAGTTTTCGACAATGGCTATGTAGCCGGAGTCCGCGGCACCCACAAATACGACGACGAGGGCACGCCGACAGGGCGCAC